>DASYFZ010000122.1:0-6344 GCA_036000295.1 Solirubrobacteraceae bacterium | reverse complement strand
CTGATAGTCCTCCAGCCGGGTGCGATTCGTGGTCCCCACCTCGACCATCCGAGCGCCCGACTGCGCGATCACCTCCGGGATTCGAAAGCCGCCGCCGATCTCGACGAGCTGACCCCGGGACACCACGATCGCGCGGCCCGCTCCGGCCAGCGCGGCGGCCGCGAGCAGCACCGCCGCTGCGCCGTTGTTGACGACGAGCGCCCCCTGCGCGCCGGTCAGCTCGATCAGGAGGCTTTCCACGTGGGCGTGACGGCTGCCCCGCTCCCCGCTGGCGAGGTCGAGCTCGAGGTTCGAGTAGCCGTCGGCCGCGCGCGCCAGAGCGTCTTTGGCGGCGGCAGCGAGCGGCGCCCGCCCGAGATTCGTATGCACGATCACGCCGGTGGCGTTGATCACCTGGCGAAGCGATGGCTGGTCGAGCATCGCCAGCAGCTCGCGCGCTCGCGTCAGCACGTCCGTCTCCGGCGTCTCGCCGGCGAGGACGTGCGCACGGCGCTCGTCGATCGCCTGCCGCGCCGCCGCGACCGCCAGCGCGTGAGGGGCTTGCAGCGCGGCGGCGAGCTCGTGGACGGCGGGCAGCTCGCTCAGGCCCGCGGGTGCGGCGTGGTCCCCGACACCCATTCGCCCTCCTCCTTCTTCCAGATCGGAGCCTGCGCCTTGATCTCGTCGATGATCTCGCGCGCGCCGGCGAAGGCGGCCTCGCGGTGCGGGGCGGACGCGGCGACGGTGACCGATGGCTCCGACAGCGGCACGGTTCCGACCCGGTGCTCGGCGGCGGCCGCGCACAGGCCGTGGCGCTCGATCGCCTGCGCGACGATCTCGGCGATCTTGCGCTCTGCCATCTCCACGTAGGCCTCGTACTCGAGCTCGGGCACGTCGCGCGTGACACCGAGGAACGTGACCACCGCTCCCGCTCTGGGGTCGCGGACGCGCTCGATCAGCGGGTCAAGCGCCAGCGGCTCGGTCGTGACGCGCGTGTGCATCTCACCGATCGCGCCGCCCGACACCGGGGGGATCAGCGCGAGCTCGTCGCCGGCGTGCAGCGGGGCGTCGGCCGCCGCGTACTCCTGGTTGATCGCCATCACCACGGGCACACCATCCGCGACCGCGCGCATCTGATCGAGCGCGTCGCGGACGAGGGCGCCGTCGGGAAGGTCGAGTTCAACCGAGGAGACACCCGCCCGCTCACGAAGTCCGGCGAACAACAGCACGCGTACCTGCATCCCGTTAAGGCTAACCGCCTGTAACCGCCATGGCCCGCCGAAGTGGTTCATTGGCAGGCGGTTAACGCGCCGGTCGGTAGCGCCAGTTGTTGCTTATCCTTGCCCGAAACTGGGGTCCCCCGAGAAGGAGTCTAATTTTGAGAAGTTCCTGGACCCGCCTGGCGGCAGCGCTCGTGGCACTGCTGACCGCGGCGGTGATCGTAGGCTGTGGAAGCAGCAACAGCAGCAGCTCGACCACGACGTCATCGAGTGCAGCCGCCCCGTCGAGCACGTCCTCGACACCGGCTGCCAGCTCAGGTGGCAATCCGACCGTCACCGCCCTGGTGCCGGCGGCGCTGAAGTCAAAGGGCACGCTGACAGTTGCCGCTGACGCGAGCTACGCGCCAAACGAGTTCATCGCCTCCGACGGGCACACCGTGATCGGGATGGACGCCGACCTGATGAAGGCGATCGCCACCGCCATGGGGTTGAAGATCAAGGTCGTCAACGCGACCTTTGACAGCATCATCCCTGGCCTCGCGTCCGGCAAATACGACGTCGGTGCGTCGTCGTTCACCGACACCAAGGAGCGCGAGAAGACCGTCGACTTCGTCGACTACCTCACGGCCGGCGAGTCGTTCTACACCAAGGCTTCGGGTGGGACGGAGATCAGCACGATCGCCGACCTATGCGGCCACACGGTCGCCGTCGAGCGCGGCACAACCGAGCAGGCCGACGCGAACACGCAGAGCAAGAAGTGCAAGGCCGCCGGCAAGCCCGCGGTCACGGTGCTCCCGTTCGCAGACCAGAACGGCGCGAACCTGGCGCTGGTGAGCGGGCGCGCGCAGCTCGGCTTCGCCGACTCGCCCCCGGCCGAGTATCAGGTCAAGAAGTCAAACGGCCAGTTCAAGCTCGTCGGCCAGTCGTACGCGAGCGCCCCTTACGGCCTGGCGGTTCCGAAGAACAGTGGCCTCGCGAAGCCGATCCAAGCCGCGGTCCTGGCGCTGATGAAGGACGGCCAGTACAAGGCGATCCTGACCCACTGGGGCGTCCAGGCCGGCGCGATTCCGGCTAGCCAGGTCAAGATCAACGGCGCGATCAGTTGACACTGAAGCCGAGTTAGGCGAGAAACTACAGCTCAGAGGTGAGTACCTCCGAGCTTTCTGAGCAGCGAGCGGGGCGGCCCGACGAGATCGAGGCCGTCCCAGTTCGCCATCCCGGCCGCTGGATCGCGTCGTTCGTCGTGGTCGTGATCGCGGCCTCGATCGTCCGCTCGGTCATCACCAACCCCAGGTTCCAGTGGCACACGGTCGGCCATTACCTGTTCGACCCGCGGATCCTCCACGGGGTCCGGATCACGATCGAGCTGACGGTCCTGTCGATGATCATCGGGATCCTGCTCGGAGTCCTGCTGGCGGTCATGCGGCTCTCGCCGAACCCATTGATCTCCGGGTCGAGCTGGCTGTACATCTGGTTCTTCCGCGGGACGCCGCTGCTCGTGCAGCTGTTGTTCTGGAACTTCATCTCGGCGCTGTTTCCGAGGATCGACCTCGGGATCCCGTTCGGGCCCTCGTTCATTCACGCCAATGCCAACACGCTGATTCCCGGCTTTGTCGCCGCCTTATTGGGGTTCGGGCTCAATGAGGGCGCGTACATGGCTGAGATCGTGCGTGCCGGGATGCTCTCGGTCGGCGAGGGCCAGACCGAAGCTGCGCAGTCGCTGGGGATGGGCCGGCTGGCGATCATGCGGCTGATCGTGCTGCCTCAGGCGATGCGCGTGATCATCCCGCCGACCGGTAACGAGACGATCTCGATGCTCAAGAACACGTCGCTCGTGCTGGTCATCGCCTCGGTGTTCGACCTGTTGTTCGAGGCATCGCAGATCTACTCGGCGCAATTCAACGAGATCCCGCTGCTGATCGTGGTGAGCATCTGGTACCTCGCGCTGACGAGCGTCCTGTACGTCGGCCAGTACTTCATCGAGCGTCGCTACGGCCGCGGCTTCTCGCGCCAGCAGCGCGTCACGATGCGAGCGCGCTGGCTGGGCAGTCGCGGCAATCCCCCGGTGACGGATACCGGATGAGCGAGCCGATGGTCAAATCCGAGGGCGTGCACAAGCGCTTCGGCCAGCTCGAGGTCCTGAAGGGGATCTCGCTCGAAGTCCAGCGCGGCGAGGTGATGTGCATGCTCGGCCCTTCGGGATCGGGCAAGTCGACGTTCCTGCGCTGCATCAATCACCTCGAGAAGATCAACGCGGGCCGCCTCTCGGTCGATGGAGAGCTCGTCGGGTACCGGGAGCAGGGAGGCAAGCTGCACGAGCTGCCCGAGCGCGAAATCGCCGGCAAGCGCGCCGAGATCGGGATGGTGTTCCAGCACTTCAACCTGTTCCCCCACATGACCGCGATCGACAACGTCATGCTCGCGCCGGTTCGGGTGGCCAAGGTCTCTCGCGGCGACGCCCGGGACAGGGCCGCAGACCTCCTGGAGCGCGTCGGGCTGGGCGACAAGCTCGACACCTACCCGGTGGCGCTGTCAGGCGGCCAGCAGCAGCGCGTCGCAATCGCCCGGGCGCTGGCCATGCAGCCCAAGCTGATGCTGTTCGACGAGCCCACGTCGGCGCTCGACCCCGAGCTGGTCGGCGACGTGCTCGACGCGATGCGCCAGCTCGCCCGCGACGGGATGACAATGATCGTCGTCACGCACGAGATGGGGTTTGCCCGCGAGGTCGCCGACAAGGCCGTGTTCATGGACGGCGGCGTCGTCGTCGAGGCCGGGCGGCCCGACGAGGTGCTCGTGTCGCCGCAACACGAGCGGACCAAGGCGTTCTTGTCGAAGGTCCTTTAAGGGGGTCCGTTTAGACGGGATCCTGCGTGCTGTGCGGCGGATACTCGTCGGGATCCTCGGAGCTGTATGGCGGATCGTCGCCGCGCACCTCTCGGTAGCGGCGGTCGAACAGCTCTAGGACCGCGGTCACATCCGACGGGCCGCGCAGGTCGTGGCTGACCCCGCTCGAGTCGGGCGTCAGCTCGTCCGGCTCCGCATCCCCATGCTCGACAAGCTCGTCGTGCTCCGCGGTCAGGAACGGCAGCTCGGCCGCTCCGCGCTCCGGGTACAGGACGCCGAGGACCGACTCCTCGTAGAGCACCACGGCGGCGCCGTCCTCGCGGCGCTCGATCCGCACGCCGGGCCAGGTGTTCAGCTCGTTCGCGACTCCATCTACGACTGCATCGGGGCGCGCCATCCGTCGATCGTACCTCGGTACGCGGGTAACCTCCAGCCATGGCCACCACCGACGAGCACCGCACGATCGCCCCGATCGTCGGCCCCGACGACCCGCGGCGGTTCACCGACTCCGGGATCGAGATCAAGCCCCTCTACAACGAGGATGACGTCCCGGACAACCTCGCGCAGCGCCTCGGCGAGCCGGGCGAGTACCCCTACACCCGCGGCGTCCACACCGAGATGTACCGCAAGCAGCTGTGGACGATGCGCCAGTACGCCGGCTACGCCAGCGCCAAGGAGTCCAACGAGCGCTACCGCTACCTGCTCGAGCACGGCTCGACCGGGCTGAGCATGGCGTTCGACCTGCCGACCCAGCTGGGCCTGGACTCAGACAACCCGCGCTGCCTGGGTGAGGTCGGCCGCACCGGCGTCGCGATCGACACGATCGACGACATGCGCACGGCGTTCAACGAGATCCCGCTCGACAAGGTGTCGACGTCGATGACGATCAACGCCCCCGCGGCCGTGCTGCTCCTGCTCTATGACCTGGTGGCCGAGGAGCAGGGCGTCCCCTCCGAGCAGCTGCGTGGGACCACCCAGAACGACATCCTCAAGGAGTACATCGCGCGCGGGAACTTCATCTACCCGCCCGAGGGAGCGATCCGGCTGACGACCGATCTATTCGCCTACTGCAACGAGCACATTCCCAAGTGGAACACGATCTCGATCAGCGGCTACCACTTCCGCGAGAAGGGGTGCTCGGCCGTCCAAGAGGTCGCGTTCACGCTCGCCAACGGCATCGCCTACGTGCAGGCGGCGCTCGACGCGGGACTCGAGGTCGACCGCTTCGCGCCGCGCCTGGCGTTCTTCTTCAACGGCCACAACAACGTCTTCCAGGAGGTCGCGAAGTTCCGCGCCGCCCGCCGGATGTGGGCCGAGATCATGCGCGAGCGCTTCGGCGCCAAGGACGAGCGGTCCTGGAAGTTGCGGTTCCACACGCAGACGGGCGGGGTCACGCTGACCGCGCAGCAGCCCGAGAACAACATCGTGCGCGTCGCGCTTCAGGGGTTTGCCGCGGTCTGCGGCGGGACCCAGTCGCTGCACACCAACGGCTTCGACGAGGCGCTCGCCCTGCCGACCGAGCGAGCGGCTCGGATCGCGCTTCGCACCCAGCAGATCCTTGGCTACGAGTCCGGCGCGGCCGACACCGTCGATCCGTTCGCGGGCTCCTACTTCGTCGAGGCGCTCACCGACGAGATCGAGACCAGCGCGCGTGAGCTGATCGCGAAGGTCGACGAGCTCGGGGGATCTGTGAAGGCGATCGAGTTCATGAAGAACGAGATCGAGGAATCCGCATTCGGCTACCACGAGCGCTACCGGATCGGCCAGGACATCGTCGTCGGCGTCAACAAGTACGAGGACGACCGCAACCCCGAGGTCCCCGACATCCTGCGCGTCGACCCCGAGTCAGAGCACCAGCAGGTCAACCGGCTGAAGGCCTTCAAGGCGGATCGAGACCAGGGTCTGGTCGAGCAGCGGCTGGAGGAGATCCGCGAGTGTGCGCGCGGCACCGACAACCTGTTGCCGGTACTCCGTAAGGCGCTGAAGGACCGCTGTTCGATGGGCGAGGTCTGCGGCGCGATGCGCGACGTGTTCGGCGACTATCGGCCGAGCATCTAGCGCCGGCGCTCGCTGTCCAGCTACCCCATCTGCGCCGCGGGATAGCGGTCGCCGACGGCCGCACCGGCGGGCATTGCGTGCTCGATCCGCGCGAGCTCGTCGTCGCGTCAGGTTCTCGCCCTGGAAGCGTGGCGACCGGTTACGGAAGTCCGTCTGGACGAGGCTGCGCTCGGGCGACCAGTGGCCGCTGATCAGGCCGCGTGAGAGCACGCCGTAGGCGGTGATCGCGATTCCCGATTCGCG
>DASYFZ010000092.1:0-1567 GCA_036000295.1 Solirubrobacteraceae bacterium | reverse complement strand
CCCGAGAACGGGCGGCTGACGGTCCACACGCGCAAGGGCGGAGCGGCCGCCAAGGCCGGCCACGACCTCGTGATCGAGGTCACCTCCTGGGAGGGCACGCTCAACCTCGGCGATCAGACGACGATCATGCTGCGCGCCGACGCGCGGTCGATGCGCGTGCGCGAGGGCAGCGGCGGCATGACCTCGCTCGGCGACGACGACAAGGCGAACATCGAGCAGACGATCGACGACGAGGTGCTGAAGGGCACGCCGATTGAGTTCCGCTCCACGGCGTGCGAGCTCAGTCCGGAGGGCGATCGGATGCGCGTCTCGGGGGAGCTGGAGCTGGCCGGGCGCCGCGCCCCCGTCACCTTCGAGCTGTCGCTGAACGGCGGGCGTGTCAACGGGTCCGCGACCGTCAGGCAGACCGACTTCGGGATGAAGCCCTACTCCGCATTGTTCGGAACGCTCAAGGTCCTCGACGAGGTGCAGGTGGCCGTGGATGCACGGCTCGACGAAGTTCAGTGAACGCGATGACAAACAGGAGACAAACGCATGGTTGAGCTGGATCACCCGTTTCAGACGGGGAAGCCGATCGACGAGAACTGGGAGGCGATTCTGGACCTGGAGCGCCTGGTCCCGTGCGTCGAAGGCGGGAGCGTGGTCGAGAAGGTGGATCCCGAGCAGGTCAAGGCGGAGATCAAGGTCAAGATGGGCGCGATGTCCTTGAAGTTCAAGGGCACGGTCGCGGTCGTCGAGCAGGACGCCGAAGCGCACCGTGCGGTGCTGCGGATCAAGTCCAAGGAGGCGGGCGGCCAGGGCCACGCCAACGCCGACGTGACGTTCTCGCTGTCTGACGGCGGCGGCACGATCCACACAGCGGCGCAGATCACCGGCAAGGCGGCGTCGATGGGCGAGGGGGTCGTGACGAGCGTGCTCGACGCGCTGATCAAGGACTTCACGGAGAAGCTCGCCACCATCTAAGGCTATGGCGACAAAGACCATGCGACGAGTCAAGCCGGGGGAGATCCCGATGGACGGCGGCACCGCCGTCCAGGAGAACCCCGACCGGCCGGTGTTCCGCGGCAACGGTCCCGACGACCACGTGTGCGTGGAGTGCGGCAACGTGCTGGCACAGTCGATGCCGCCCGAGTACATGAACCGCAAGGTGCGCGTGCGCTGCGGCCGCTGCAACACGGTCAACGTCGCCGTCGAGGTCGAGGGCGTCGACTACGCGTCGGTATGGAAACGAAAGCCGGTGAGCTGATGGCGATGCTCGAGCGGCCGACGCGCCCCGAAGCGCAGGCCCCAGTCGGCTTCGGCCGGATGGTGCGCAAGGAGGATGCTCGCTTCATCCGCGGCCAGGGCACCTACGTCGACGACGTGCAGCTGCCGGGGATGCTGCACGGCGCGATCCTGCGAAGCCCGTACGCACACGCGCGGATCGTCTCGATCGACACGACCGCCGCGCTACAGCACCCGCGCGTCCATGCGGTGATCACCGGATCCGACCTCGAGGCGCGCGGGCTCGCGTGGATGCCTACGATGTCCAACGACTCTCAGGCCGTGCTCGCGACCGACAAGGTGC
>DASYFZ010000069.1:0-1564 GCA_036000295.1 Solirubrobacteraceae bacterium | reverse complement strand
GCTCGTTCATCGCCGGTCCCCGAGCCGACGTCCAGCCAAGCCCACGCTCGAGCCATCAGGCAGCCGCTCGGACGAAGCCTCTGACTCGGGTCGCGGACTGGTGCTCTTTCTCACCTTTGTCGCCGCGATCCTGGTCATGGTCCTCGCCGTGTGGCTTGCCGCGGCGGTCGCGCAGTGGTGGATCCTGATCCCCGTGGTCGCCGTCGACCTGATCATGACCACCGCAGTAATGGGCGTCGTGCTCTGGATGCTTGCCGACGGCGCCAATCCGGCACGGGCTGATATTCGATCGCTCAGGCCCGTCCCCGGGCTCGAGCGCGACCCCGACAGCGACGAATACGCCCACGAGCCCGCACACGCCGCGTAGGTCACAACAGCGCGCTCGGGGACCCGCGAGCCGGAGCTGCGCGACACGAACAGGTGGCCGCATTCGCCCTCGTGTGGCCGCGACGCGCCACTCTGGCCTGAACCAAACATCCGCGTGACCGCGACGGCCGGCCGGACACCGACGCTGAGTCCCGAGCTGCCAACCCTCCGCAATCCAAGGGACCCTCCCCTAGCAAGGAACCTCTCAATGCCTACTTCAACCTACAGACCGTCCTCCCCCACTACTGTCCGGACCTTCGCACGGGCCCGTCTGTACGTGGTGCACCAGCCGGGGCTGCGCCACAACCCGAGCCGCGATCGCGATGTGGGGTGTCTGTCGGCTTTCCGCCGCAACTACGGGGATGCATTCTCGAGCTTGCCGGTCTGGAGGTCACACGCGACCGACCGTTTGCTGTGAAATAGGCGTGTCTGCAAAGTTCAGCGTATCGGTCGTCCAGATGCAGCCTTCTGATTCCCCTCAACCTCCCGACGGGCCGACCGCTGCCGAGAATCGTGCCGCCCCGCATGATCATGATCAGGCGGTAGCTCCGGGTCGAGAAGGGTGGCGTCGTCGTTTGTCCTTGCACTGGAGGATCTTCGCGGTCAACGCGCTCGTGTTCGTGACTGCGGCGGTGCTGCTGGCGTTTGCTCCCGTGACGATCCATGCCCCGATCAGACTTCGGGAGCTGCCGATCCTGATCGGCGGACTGGTCGTGATGCTGCTCGCTGACGGCGCTCTCGTTCGTCGGACGCTCGAGCCTCTGCGTCGCTTGGCAACGTTGATGACCGTGGTGGATCCGATGTCCCCGGGGCGCCGTGCGCCTGAGTTCACGAACGCCAGTCGTGAGACGATCGCGCTGGCGGAGGCCTTCAACGCGATGCTCGATCGCCTGGAGACCGAGCGGCGCGAGAGCTCGCGGCGCGCCGTGGCCGCACAGGAGGCCGAGCGCATGCGCATCGCCCGCGAGTTGCACGACGAGATCGGCCAGACCCTGACCGCCGTCGCGCTGCTGGCCGAGCGGGCCGCCGATCAAGGCGGAACGCAGCAGCGGGCGTTGAGCGAGATCGCCGACACGGTGCAGGCCAGCCTCGACGATCTGCGGCGGATCTCGCGCGAGCTCAGGCCCGAAGCACTCGATGATTTGGGATTGGTCAACGCGCTGATCGCGCTCTGTTCGCGAATCGGACAGCAGAGCGG
>DASYFZ010000031.1:0-20691 GCA_036000295.1 Solirubrobacteraceae bacterium | reverse complement strand
GCGCACCAGGGCGAGGATCTGCGTCGAGGAAAGGCCCTCGGTGGCCGGGTAGTGCGCGACCGCGCCGGCCTCGACGCCGGCGTCGCCGGTCTGGGCGTGCGCCTGCACCGAGAAACGGTTGCGCCCTTGCAGCTTGCCGTGCAGCACGAGCCGCGTCCGCGCCGGATAGCGCTGCACGAGCCACGGCTGGTTGAAGAACGCGACCTTCACCGAGCCGCTTGCATCGGCGACCGTCGCCTCGACCAGCGGCCGCATCCCGCGCCGGCGCACCGGACGCGAGGAGATGGAGCGCACCTGAACCACGATCGTCGCGCTCTCCCCCACCTCCAGCTCGGCCACGGCCCGCGCCTCGCGCCGGTCGCGCGGGAGATGCTCGAGCAGATCCGCGATCGTGTTCAGGCCCAGGGTCTGGGCTGCCTGCTGGGTCTTTGCGCCCTGCAGCGCCAGCGGCCTGGCGAGCTCGGAGGGCCGTGGATATCGGACCGGAGCGGCGTCCAGCTCATCCTGTCGGAGCGGGCGAGATGTTGCGAAGGCGGTGGAGGCCATCCTCTACCCTGTGATGATGACCGGCCCACCGGTCGAGCCGGGGATCGCGCGGCTCGCGCTACTCAGCGCTCAGCAGCCACCAGTACCGTTCCTGGCCGCCTTCGCTGAGCTCGAACTCGACCTCGCCGGCGGCGAGAGCCTGGACCGCTTCGTCGTCGAGCGGAGCCTCGGCGCCGCGCAGGCACGTGATCAGCTCGGCACTCTGGGCAAGCTGCTCGAGCACCTCCCGCAGGGCCTCTCGGGGGCGGCCCCAGGCCACGATCTTCTCCTCGATGAAGCCGACCGCGTCGCCCTCGCGGAACCGTCCCTGGACGTCGTCGCGGGCAGCGGGCGCGACCGCGCCCGTGCGGACGTGCTCGAGCGTCTGCGCCATCGCCGCGGCGTTGGTGGCGGCGTCGCGGTTGGGGTCGAGGCTGACCGCGGCCGCCAGGCCCGCCTGCGGCGAGCGCGACAACACCACGCGGACGGTCTTGTCCGACAGCTCTGCGGCGCGCTCGGCCGCCATCACCACGTTGGCGCTGTTGGGCAGCACCACCACCTGCTCGGCCGGGATCGCGTGGATCGCTGCCAGCAGGTCATAGGTGGACGGATTCAGCGTCGGGCCGCCCTCGAGCGTGTGCACGCCGAGGCCCTCGAACAACGACCGCATGCCGTCGCCGGTCACGACCGCGAGCGCGCCGCAAAAGGCCAAGCCGCGCGGCGCCGCCAGGCGCTCCTCGCGCTGCCGGACCTGGGCGTGCATGTCGGCGACGTCGAGATGGGACACCACGCCGAACTCGGAGAAGAGCGCGGTGGCCGAGTTGGGATCGTCGGTGTGCACGTGGACCTTCAACGTGGTCGGGTCGCCGACCACCAGCACCGAATCGCCGATCTGCTCGAGCAGCGGCACGAATCGGCGCTGCTCGAGCGACGTGCCGGTGACGGCGAAGTTCGTGCAGTAGCGGTAGGTGCTCGACGCGTGCTGGGGATGGGTGATCCTTGCGGCCGCGTGGTGCTCGAGCGACGGCGGCTCGCTGCCGCGCAGCGCCCCGACGATCCCGGCCAGAAGGACCGTCAGGCCATAGCCCCCGGCGTCGACGACGCCCGCCTCGCGAAGCACCGGGAGCAGCTCGGGCCCGCGCTTGACCGACTCCTCGCCGGCCGCCAGCGCGTTCTCGATCAGCTCGGCGAGCACCTCGTTCTGCTGCGCGTCGGTCGCGTCCGGACCGAGCCGGGCGTTCGTCATGTGCGCCAGATCGGATGCGACGCGCGCGGACATCTCGCGCACGACCGTGAGGATCGTGCCCTCGGCCGGATCGCGGACCGAGCCATAGGCCTGGTCGGCCGCCCGGGCCAGCGCGGCGCTGATCAGAACCGGGTCCACGAGCTCTCCGGGGCGGCTGGCAAGCTCTTCGGCGGCGCCGCGGATCAGCTGCGACAGGATCACCCCGGAGTTGCCGCGAGCCCCCAGAAGCGCCGCCCGCGCGACGGAGCTGACGATCTCGGTGCGCCCGATGTCGTCGATCGTGCGGTCCTGCGAGGCGCCCGCGAGACGGTCGAGCTCCTGCAGGACGGCTCTCAGCGTCAGCACCATGTTGTCGCCCGTGTCGCCGTCGGCGACCGGGAACACGTTGAGGTCGTTGACCTCTTCGCGCCGCGCTTCGAGCGCGGCAAGGCTCGCCTCAAGGATGACCCGGAAGCGAACGATGCTGGGATCGGACACGGTGTGTTTTATAGCGGTGGCAGAGGCGTACGCCGGCCCCTAGAACACCTTGGCATGCGTAGCGGTCAAGGCGCTTTGGTGACCTTGCCGGCCTTCAGGCAGCGGGTGCAGACGTACACGCGCCGGGGGGTCCCGGAGTCGTCGATCCTGACGCGCTGCAGGTTCGGATCAAAGCGTCTGTTAGTGGCCACCATCGAGTGGCTTCGGCTGTGGCCGAACGATGGGCCCTTCCCGCAAACATGGCAGACCTTTGGCATGGCGGGCGAGTATAGCCGCAGGCTGAAAATCCGCTCGTGGTTCAAAACCCGAATGATGGGTAGAGATTGCCCTCGATGGCTGAGCGCGCACCGTCGGGCGACGGCTTGGTGCAGGATGTGACCATGCCCGAGCGTTACGAGCTGATTCGCCACATAGCCAACGGCGGGATGGCGTCCGTGTGGTGTGCGGAGGACCGAGTCCTCGGCCGCCGCGTCGCAATCAAGCTGCTTGCCGAGCGCTTTGCGTATGACCAGACAGCGGTGCGCCGCTTCAAGCGCGAGGCGCGCACGGCCGCGCGGCTGTCGGGCCATCCGAACGTGGTCACGATCTACGACGTCGGCGAGAGCACGACGCCGGATCCCGACGCCCCGCCGCGCGCGTTCATCGTCATGGAGTTCCTCGCAGGCGGGACCGTGGCCGACGCTCAGCGTTGTGGCGCGGTCACACAGACCGAGGCGATCTGGTGGCTGCACGAGGTGGCTTCTGCGCTCGACTACGCCCACGCCCGCGGCGTCCTACACCGAGACATCAAGCCGGCCAACGTACTGCTGGACGGCAACCGCTCGGTGCACGTCGCCGACTTCGGCATCGCGCAGCTCGCCACCGAGGACACGCTGACGGCCGACGGGGAGCTGCTGGGGACGGCGGCCTACCTCGCCCCGGAGCGCGTCATGGGTCGCCCCGCAACCGAGGCCAGCGACCGGTACTCCCTGGCGGTGATGGCGTTCGAGCTGCTGGTCGGCGAGCGGCCGTTCACCGACCAGCGGTTTGCCGTGCAGGCGCGACAGCACGTTGATGCGCCGCCTCCTCCGCCCAGCGAGCGCAACCCGCGTCTCCCGCAGGCGCTCGATGCGGTGCTCGCGCGCGGCATGGCCAAGCGGCCCGAGGATCGTTTCCAGACGGCCCACGCGCTCGCCGAGGCGGTTGAGACGGCGCTCGCCCAGCCCGACAGGTCGGCTACAACCGCAACGGCGGTCCTCGCCGCTGCCCGCGGCGCGTCGGCGGCAAGCACACGCAAAGCCCAGCCCCGTCCGCGACCGCGGGGCCCCGCACCGGACCCCGCGCCTTCAGACCACCGGCCTCGCGAACGCCGCGCCCCGAGGCGCGCGATCGCCGTCGCGGCGCTCGCCGCCGCGGCCGCGGGGGTCGCGCTGGCAGCCGGCGCTACACACAGCTCCTCGCCGAACGCCGCCGGCTCGACCGCGCACGCGCAACGAACCGTCAAGCACGTCGCTACGCGGCCGGCCGCCTCCAAGCCCAAGCCAAAGCCCGCGCAGCAGACACAGACACAGACACAGGCCAACGCCACGCCGGCCGCCGCCACCACGACGCCGCCCACAGCAGACACGCTCGAGGCACAGGGACATGCGCTGATGGATGCCGGCAAGTACACGTCGGCCATACCGCTGCTGCGCAAGGCGATCTCGACTACATCGCCGGCAACCCTGACCTACGCCTACGCGCTGTTCGACTTGGGACGGTCACTGCGGCTGTCGGGCGACCCTCGCGCGGCGGTGCCGGTCCTCTACAAGCGCCTGCAGATCCCCAACCAGACCGACGTGGTCCGGCAGGAGCTCCAGCTCGCGCTGCAGGCGCTCGGCCAGCAGGCCCAAAAGCAGGGCGGCGCGGGTCCCGGCCCCAAGGCCGGTGCCGGAGGCGGCAAACCCGGCGGTGGGCCCGGTCAGGGTCAGCATGGCCAGAACGCCAGCGGCGATCTGATCACCAACCAGGATTAGCCCGGCTCAGCCCGACAGGCTTCGCCCAGCTCAGCCGGAGAGGATTAGCCCGCTCAGCCCGAGAAGCCGGCTCGCGCGCGCCGACCCGACAGCTCGCGCTTGACGGCCAGCGACGCCAGCACCGCCTCGACGGCGTGGCCGCCGGTGTCGCGCTTTGCCCCGCCCTGCACACGGTCGAGCGCCTGCTCCATCGTGTCGACGGTGAGCACCCCGAACCCGCACGGTACCCCGGTCTCGAGCTGGACGTCCTGAATGCCGCGTGCTGCTTCTCCGCACACATAGTCGTAGTGGTCGGTCTCGCCTCGGATGACCGCGCCGAGGCACACGACGGCCTCGTAGCGCCCGGACTCGGCCGCGTACTTGGCGATCACCGGTAGCTCGAACGCTCCCGGGACCTCGAACCGGTCGATTGCGGAGACCCCGGCCTCATCAAGCGCTGCGCGCGCGCCCGCCTCGAGCTTCTCGGCCAGCTCGGTGTAGAAGGCCGCCACGCACAGCGCGACCCGCCCATCCTCGCCGGGCACCCCTACCCCTCGCGCTGCCGGCGACGATCGTGCTCGTGCTCGTCGCGAATCATCTGCTCGTCGAGCGCGAGGCCTTGATGATGAAGCGTGTGGCCGAGCTTGTCGCGCTTGGTGCGCAGGTAGGCCTCGTTGTGCGGGTTTGGCATGTGCTGGATCGGGACCTGGTCTGAGACCGACAGCCCGTACCCGGCAAGCCCGGAGATCTTCTTCGGGTTGTTGGTCAGGATCCGGATCGAGCTGAGTCCCAGGTCGACGAGGATCTGCGCGCCAATTCCGTAGTCGCGCAGGTCAGCGGGCAAGCCGAGGCGCAGGTTCGCGTCGACCGTGTCGAGGCCCTCCTCCTGGAGCTTGTAGGCCCGCAGCTTGTTGAGCAGGCCGATGCCGCGGCCCTCCTGGCTGAGGTACAGCAGGACTCCGCGGCCCTCACGCTCGATCATCCCCAGCGCCGACTCGAGCTGTTCGCCGCAGTCGCAGCGCAGCGAATGGAACACGTCACCGGTGAGGCATTCGGAGTGCACGCGGACGAGCACGTCCTGCTCGCCGTCAACTTCGCCCTTGACCAGCGCGACGTGGTGCTTGTTGTCGACCAGGGAGCGGTACCCGACCGCGACAAAGTCCCCGAACGACGTCGGGAGCTTGGTCGCGACGACGCGCTCGACCAGCTTCTCGTGCCGACGGCGATAGGCCACCAGGTCGGCGACCGTGATCATCTTGATGTCGTGGCCGGCGCAGTAGGGCTCGAGATCGCGCACCCGCGCCATCGAGCCATCCTCGTTCATGATCTCGCAGATCACGCCCGACGGGTTGAGCCCGGCGAGCCTCGCCAGGTCGACGGCCGCCTCGGTCTGGCCGACGCGCTCGAGCACGCCTCCCGCCTTCGCCTTCAGTGGGAAGACGTGACCGGGCTGCACGAGCTCACGGGGGCTGGACTTGGGGTCGATCGCGACCTGGATCGTCCTCGCGCGGTCGGCCGCGGAGATCCCGGTGCTAACGCCCGAGCGGGCCTCGATCGAGACCGTGAAGGCGGTCTCGAACGCGGACTCGTTCTTGGCGGCCATCAGGTCGAGCCCGAGCTCGTCGCAACGATCCGGGGTCAGGGCGAGGCAGATGAGTCCGCCGCCTTCTTTGCGCATGAAGTTGATCGCCTCGGGCGTGACGAACTGCGCGGCCATCGTCAGATCGCCCTCGTTCTCACGATTCTCGTCGTCGCAGACGACGACCATCTTGCCCTGACGGATGTCCTCGATCGCCTCTTCGATCGTCGAGAACGGAGTCTTGACGGAGCTCATGCGCTGCCCCCACGGCTGCCGATCAGCCTTTCCACGTATTTCGCCAACACGTCGACCTCCACGTTCACTTTCGTACCAGGCCCGGCCGCCCCCAGGTTCGTGCGCTCAAGCGATTCCGGGATAAGAGAAACGGTAAACCATGAGTCGCCGATCTCGATAACGGTCAGCGAAACTCCGTCCAGTGCGATCGAGCCCTTCTCGACGACGTAACGCAGCAGCTCTGGGTCGGTCTCGAGGCGAATCCTGCGGGCGAAGCCGTCGCCGCTGGTCTCGGCGATCGTCGCAAGGCCGTCGACGTGCCCCTGCACCACATGGCCGCCGAGCCGGTCTGAGGGACGCAGCGGCAGCTCCAGATTGACGCCCGCGCCGGGCTGGACGTCGGCCAGGGATGTCCTCGACAGCGTCTCGTTCATGACGTCGGCCGCAAACGAGCCGTCGGCGACCGCCGTGGCCGTCAGGCACACCCCGTTGACCGCGACCGAGTCGCCCTCGGACAACTCCGCCGCGAGCGACGTCTCCACCGTGACGCGCGCGCCCTCGCCATTGCGATCAGCGCTGACGATCCGGCCGAGATCCTGAACCAGGCCAGTGAACATCCGCGCCTACCAGTCCTTCATGCGCGCGGACACGAGCAGGTCCTCGCCCACCCGCTCGCACGTCAGCGTCAGCGCGCGGTGAGCGTCTGCGATCAGCTCTGCGCCCTCGCCTTCCAGCGGGTCTCGCGCGGTGCGGCCTCCAAGCACGATCGGCGCTAGGAACAGCCGGATCTCGTCGACCTCTTCGGCGTCGAAGAACGCGCCGCCCAGATGCGGGCCTCCTTCGAGCAGGATCGAACCCACCCCCGATGCGCCCAGCTGGTCGAGCGCGGAGCGCACGCGTGCGGGCTCGTTCTCACCGGGCGCGACGATCACCTCCACCCCGTGTGCCTCTAGCGCGTCGGTGGCGCTGCGCCGCGCCGCCCGCGACACGACCACGGTCACCGGGATGCGACGGGCATCGGCGACGAGCTTTGAGCGCAGCGGCAGGCGCGCGAGCGAGTCGAAGACCACGCGGCGCGGCTGTCGGGCGACGCCGTCGACTCTCGCGGTCAGCTGCGGGTCGTCGGCCAGGGCGGTGCCGATGCCGACCACGACCGCGTCGCACTCGGCGCGCCAATGGTGCGCGAGCTGGCGGCTGTCCTCGCCCGAGATCCACTTCGAGTCGCCGCTGCGTGTGGCGACCTTGCCGTCGAGCGTCATCGCTGACTTGAACAGGACCCAGGGGCGCCCGGTGCGCGCATGCTTGCGAAACGGCTGGTTCAGCAGCCGCGCGCGCATCGCGAGCTCACCGTCGGCGATGACGACCTCGATGCCTTCGTCGCGCAGGATCCCCAGACCGCGGCCGGAGGCGTGCTCGGACGGGTCATCGGAGGCGACGACGACGCGGCCGATGCCGGCGCTGCGAATCGCCTCGGTGCACGGCGGCGTGCGGCCTTGGTGGCAGCAGGGCTCGAGCGACACGTACAGCGTGGCCCCGCTGAGGTCGTGATCGGAGGCGGCGAGAATCGCCTCCACCTCCGCGTGCGGACCACCCAGCGAGCCGTGGAAGCCCTCGCCGAGAACCTGCTCGTCGCGCGTGATCACGGCACCGACCATCGGGTTCGGGCTGACCCGCCCGCGACCGCTCTCGGCGAGGTCGATTGCTCTTGCGAGATGGCGATAGTCGATGTCTGCGGTGGCGCCCATTGCTGTCCACTCAAGCATATGAACCCGAGCGTGCATCACCCGAGGCTGGACGGGAAACGCCGATATATCACGACTTTCCCATCCACCCCTAAAGACGGGGCTGAGCTACGAGCACTTCCCGCCCGACAGGCGGTACACGCTCATCTCGGGGCCGGGGCGCTTGTACTGGCGCGGGTAGTAGTCGATCGACCAGTCGAAGCTGAACGGGATCGGGTGGGCGCTGGTCGGGAACGGGCTGACGTGGTAGACGAGCTTTGCGCGGTTGGCGAGCGCCGCGTAGTAGGCGACCGCCTGTGGCGCGTCCTGAGGCTGCGCGAACGCCCGGCCGGCCTGCAGCGACCCCAGCACGACCCAGCAGTAGCCCCGGGCGACGTACGAATCCAGCAGCGCGGGATAGAGGTTGCGCTCGTACTGATCGATCACGACGTAGCGGTACTGACCCGGCGGCAGCGGATTGCCGTTGGGGTCGAGGTGGGTCAGCCACGTGGGATAGCGAGACCAGCGCTGGCCGTTGAGCGTGGCCGGCAGCGAGCGCCCGATGTCGCTCGACCAGGAGTCCGGCACCTCCGGCTCGATCACGACCTTCGAGCCCGCCGGGACGTGGGACACCATCCAGGCGCGGGCCAGGTTGCGCGTGTCGGGCCGCGACAGCACCACGTCGTTGTGGATCACTGCAACAAGACTCTGGGCCAGCAGCAGTACCGCGACCAGCGTGCCCGCCACCGGCGCGGGGACGCGGCGCGCGGTCAGGAAGCGGATCAGCTCGTAGCCACCGTACGCGGCGAGGATCGCGATGATCGGAAAGATCGGCATCAGCCAGCGCCCGAAGAACCGCTGCTGATCGCCCATGAAGATGATGAACGCGATCACCGCCGGCAGCAGCGTCAGGACCATCGCGATCCGCCGCCGCACGATCAACAGCACCGCGCCACCGATCGCGGCGATCGTCGGACCCCAGCCAAGCCCCCAGGTGAACGTCCACAGGTAGTACGCGGTCCCGCTGCCGGCCCGCGTACCGAGCTTCACCGGGTCTTCACCGGCCGCCAGCGAGGCCTGCGAGTTGACGCCGTGGCTGAACGCCGAGAAGTCGAGGATCGCGAACGGGTTGGCGATCAGGAACGCTCCCAGGCCGAGCGCCAGCCCGATCGCGCAGCGCCTTGCCGACGTTCGCAGCGAGCCCCCGGACGCATCGGTCACAAACGCGCTCAGCAGGCACAGGATCGTGATCCCGCCCGTGTACTTGGTGGCCGCCGCAAGACCCACCCCCGCGCCCGCGATTGCGTAGTCGCGCATCCTGCCTCGTCGCATCACCCCAGCCGTCCCGTACAGCGCGAGCGAGACAGGCGCCAGCGTGGGCACGTCGTTGAGCGCCAGGTGGCTGTAGAACACCGGCAGGAATGCGAACCCGATGATCGCGGCGGCGAGCAGTCCAATCGTCCGGTTGTTGAAGAACCTCGCGCCCGCCAGGTAGGTCAGCCACACCGCAACGGTGCCGAGCACCGCCGCCACGACGCGCGCGACCACATACACCTGGGTCGGGTCAGACGTATAGGCGCGCGTGACCGCGTCGGCCGAGCCGAACCACAACTCGAAAACGATGTGCAGCAGGTAGGAATAAGCCGGCGGGTTGAGGAAGTAGTGCGGGTTGAAATCGTGGCTGAAGAACGCGATCGCACGAGGAACGAAATGCTGGGCCTCGTCGGAGTTGTAGCTGTAGGGCAACCCCTGCTTGATCCCCCACAGGCGCAGCAGCAGCGAGACGATCAGCAGCAGCGCCAGCGCGGGCCGGTGCAGGCTGCCGCCCATGGCTCGAGCCAGGGCGCCCTCGCGCCCGCGGCGTGGGACTCTGATCGCCGGCGGCGCAAGCCGCGGGGCCGGACTTGCGACCGGCGGGGTAAGGGTTGGAGCATCCATCTGGTGGTACGAGTATCCCGCTACCGTGTTGTCATTGAGCGCCGCCCGCTGAAGTACTTTTGCGCGCCTAGGCAACGTCCCAGTGGCGCCCGCGCACCCTTGAGCATATGAAGCTGATCATCCAGATTCCCTGTTTCAACGAGGAAGCACAGCTGCCGACGACCCTCGGCCGGCTGCCACGCCAGATCGACGGATTCGACTCTGTCGAATGGCTGATCATCGACGACGGCTCAACCGACCGCACGATCGAGGTAGCGCGCGCCGCCGGCGTTGACCACGTCGTGCGCCTGACCAACAACAAGGGCCTGGCAGCGGCCTTCCAGGCCGGCCTCGACGCCGGCCTCAAGCTCGGCGCGGACGTGATCGTCAACACCGACGCCGACAACCAGTACGAGGGTGCGGATATCCCAAAGCTCGTGGCTCCAATTCTCAGCGGTCACGCGGACATGGTCGTCGGCGACCGCCAGGTCGGGACGATCGCGCATTTCTCGGCGGGCAAGAAGCTGCTCCAGCGCCTCGGCTCATGGGTGGTCCGCCAAGCGTCGTCGACCGAGATCCCCGACACCACCTCGGGCTTTCGTGCCTACAACCGCGAGGCGGCGCTGTCGATGCAGGCTGTCTCCCGGTTCACGTACACGCTCGAGACGATCATCCAGGCCGGGAAGCTGCTCGTCGCCGTCGAGCACGTCCCGATCCGGACCAACGCCAAAACCCGCGAGTCGAGGCTGTTCCCGTCGACCGCCGCGTACGTCCGCCGCAACGCGCTGTCGATCTTCCGGATCTACTCCCAGTACCAGCCCCTGAAGGTGTTCTGGGGCGCCGCGCTCGTGATGGCGGTTCCCGCTTTTGCGATCTTCATCCGCTTCATGATCCTGTTCATCGAGAGCCCGCACGACGCCGCGCGCGGGCACATCCAGTCGCTGATCGCGGGTGCGGTGCTGTTCATCGCCGCGATGCTGCTGCTCTCGCTCGGCGTGATCGGGGACCTGCTCGACGCGCAGCGCACGCTGTCGCAGCGCACGTTTGAGCGCGTTCGCCGCATCGAGCTGCAGCTCGGCGTCCAGCCGTCGCACTACGAGCCGGGCGCGCCGCCGGACCGAGAGGCGCTCGAGGTATGACCAGCGTCCCCCCCGGCGGACACGCATGAGCGTCGGCGAAGCCGTCCCGACCGGCAACACGTTCGACAAGTACGGCTCGAGCAACCCGGTCGTGCGACGGCTGATGGCCGGCTTCGAGGGGACGCTTGACCGGCTGTTCGAGCGGGCCGCCCCGCAGTCGGTGCTGGACGTCGGCTGCGGCGAGGGCGTGCTCACGTACCGCTGGGCGCAGCGGCTGGGAGATGCGCCGGTGCTCGGCCTCGACCTCGAGGATCCCAAGCTGCGCGCCGAATGGCAGACGCGACATCGCGACAACCTGCGGTTCGCGACGATGCCGCCGGACCACCTGCCGTGCGACGACGACGAATTCGACCTCGCCACGGCGATTGAGGTTCTCGAGCACGTGCCCGATCCCGAGCAGACGGTTTCCGAGATGGCGCGTGTCGCGCGCCGTCATCTGCTCGTGTCCGTGCCGCGCGAGCCCTTGTGGCGAGCCCTGAACATGGCCCGCGGGGCGTACATCCGTGACCTGGGCAACACGCCGGGCCACGTCAACCACTTCACCAAGCGGGGGTTTGCGGCGCTACTGGCGCGGCACGGCGAGATCGTGGAGGTTTGCTCGCCGTTTCCGTGGACGATGATCCTGGTCTCAGTCGGCTGACATGTCCGACGTCGCGACGGCCGAGCATCCGCCCGTAGACCCGGGTCCGGACGAGCCGGGATCGGGCACCGCCACCCAGGCCTACGCCTCCGGCGCGCGGATCCTGTCGATCGGAATCGCGTCGACCGGCCTGTTCACGTTCGCATACCTCGCGACCGCCAGCCACGTGCTCGACCAGCAGGCCTACGGCCGCGTGTCGCTGTGCTGGGCGGTCATGTTCGTGATTCTGTCGGTGATCTATCGGCCGGTCGAGCAGCTGCTGTCGCGGACGATCGCCGACCGCCGCGCGCGTGGCCTGCACGACCATGCGCTACGCGTGCCGGCCCTGATCCAGTCGGGTTTCGCGATCCTGTTCCTGGCGGCGGCGCTGGCGCTGCGCCCCCGGATCGAGCAGAACCTGTTCGACGGGTCGAGCAGTCTGTACTGGATCCTCGTCGTCGGGGTGCTTGCCTACGCGGCGAGCTACTTCGCCCGCGGATGGCTCGCCGGCCACGAGCGCTTCGCCCTGTATGGCGGGCTTGTGTTCCTGGAGTCGACGTCGCGCTTCTTGTTCGCGCTGGCCGTCGCAGTTGGAATCGGCACCGGGCAGTCGGCCGTCGCGCTCGGCATGGCGGTGGCGCCGTTTGTGTCGCTGGCCGTGATCCCGTTCGCATTTGGACGCTTCCGCGATCGGGGCCCGGCGGGGATGCCCGCCGCGGACGCCGCCCGCGAGGGGCCGGCCCATGCCGCCATCGAAGAGGCCTCCGAGGACCTGACGATGAAATACGGCGCGGGCTTTGCAGTCGCCGTCGTCGGGATCATGCTCGCCGAGCAGACACTGATGAACGCCTCGGTGCTGATCGTCAACGGCCACTCTGGGCGCGCGCTGGCCGGGTTCGTATTCAACGTGATGCTGATCGTGCGGGCGCCGCTGCAGCTGTTCCAGGCGATCCAGACGTCGATCCTGCCCCACCTCGCCGGGCTGGAGGCGCGGGACAGCCCCGAGGACTTCCACAAGGCGATCCGCCTGACGATTCTCGCGATCGCCGCGTTCGCCGGCGCCGTGGCGCTCGGCCTGCTGCTGATCGGCCCCGCGGTGATGACCGCGCTGCTCGGCAACAAGGGCTTCACCTATGGGCGGTTCGGTCTGGCGCTGGTCGGCCTCGGGATGGGCCTGCACCTGGCCTCCGGGACGCTCAACCAGGCCGCGCTGGCACGCAACCGCGCCCAGATCTCGGCTGTGGCATGGCTCATCGCCGCGGCCGTGTTCGTCCTGTTCGTGGCGCTGCCCACGATCAGCGACGAGGTCACCCGCGTCGAGGTCGGCTACTTCGGCGCCGCGTTGCTGCTGTGCATCATGCTGAGCGGCGTCTACCGCCTAGGCCCGGCGCCGTCGAAGGCGTCAGACGGGGGCTAAGCGCCGTTCAGTGAGGTGCAGGCGGGCTCCTTGGCGGCGGCCTTCTCGAGGTCGGCGCTCTTCAGCTTGCCCAGGCTCGTGCTGATGCCGCTCAGCGACGACTGAACGGTGCCGCCGAGCGCCGTGGCGCCCCTCTGGAACGCCTGGGGGCTCGTGGTGGAGAGGTTCTTGGCCTGCGTGAGCGCCGTGCCGATCGCGGTCTGAAGCTGCTTGAAGGCCGCGACGATCGTCGTCGAGATCGTCTTGCCGTTGGTCACGTTGGGCGTCCCCGCCGCCTGGAGCTTGGTGAGCGCCTGATCGGTGTCGGAGGAAACGGACGTCAGGAAGTCCTGAACGGCCTTCTTGCCCTGTGCCGCGCTGGTCAGCTTGGCGGTGTTGAGCTTGTTGCTGCGCGCCGCCACGTCCTTCTCGAACGGGCCGACGGCCGTACAGATCGCCTTGACGTAGTCGGCTGCGCTGACGCCCGAAGAGGACGACCCGCCCGATCCGCCGCTCGATCCACCACAGGCGGAGACCAGCGCCGCGATCGCCAGGACGGCGAGCGCGGTGTAGAGCGGACGGCGGTGCATGGGGCTCACCCTAGCGGGTCCGACTGGCAGGATGTCGGCCCCTACCGCGCGCCCGACGCGGCCACGATCTCGGCGTATGCGGCCCCCGGATCCTCGGCGCCGAACACGGCCGAGCCGGTGACCAGCCAGTTCGCGCCCGCCTCAGCCACGGACCTCGCGGTCGCGTCGTGCACCCCGCCGTCGACCTCGAGCGTGACGTGGTCGGGCAACGCGGCGCGCATCCGCGCAAGCTTGCCAAGCGAGGCCGGAATGAACTGCTGGCCGCCCCATCCGGGGTTCACGCTCATGCACAGCGCCAGGTCCAGCGCGTCGGCGGCTAGCTCATCGAGGACGTGCGCGGGCGTGGCCGGGCAGATCGCGACGCCCGCTGTGCAGCCCGCCTCGCGGATCGCCCCCAGCGTGTAGTGCACGTGCGGCGTCGCCTCGAAGTGGATCGTGATGCTGTCGGCGCCCGCGGCGGCGATGTCGTGGATCTGACGTTCCGGGCGCTCGATCATCATGTGCACGTCGATTAGACCGGCGGCAGCGTGGACGCGGTCGGCGATCGCCGACACGGCTACAGGCCCGAACGTGATCGGCGGGACGAAATGCCCGTCCATCACGTCGACGTGGATCACCCGAGCGCCGGCCGCAAGCACCTCGTCCACCTGGGCGCCGAGCCTGGAGAAGTCGGCCGACAGGATCGAGGGCAGGACGCGCAGCTCGCGCATCAGCGCAGCCCGTTCCGCGTGGCTGGTCGGTGCGGTCGCCACGCCCGGTCACACGGCCTGCAACATGCTGCCTTTGCAGTGATTGCAGGCGACCACCGCCGTGCTCGACATGCGCACGATCGTGGAGTGCTCACCACAGTTGGGGCACACGGAGACCAGCTCGTAGCGCTGCAGGCAGTAGACGCAGCGATAGCGGCCGGGCACCGCGGTTGGACGCAACCACGGTTCCCCACAGCCTGGACACGCAGGCCCGAGCTTGATGGGAGGTTCGGTCACGGTGGACATAAGGTTAACGTGGACCCCGGAGGCGCCTGCAACGAGCGATGAAGAACCCGTCGGTCCCCTCCCGGCTGGGCAGCACTTGCAGGTACGGTCCCACGGCGGCCGCCCGCCAGTCTGGGAGCTGCTCGGCGAGGTTCTCGGGGGCGAATTCGGGGTGCTTGCGCAGGAACCGCTCGACCGCCAACTCCCCCTCCCGCCGGGAGATCGTGCAGACCGAGTAGACGAGCGTCCCGCCCGGCGCGACGTGGGCCGCACCGGCCGCCAGGATGCGCGCCTGCGCGTCGGCGAGCTCATCGATCGCCTCGAAAGTTGCCCGCCAGCGCCGATCGGGACGCGATTGCAGGGTGCCCAGGCCGCTGCACGGGGGATCGACGAGCACGCGGTCAAAGTCGCCGCCGCCGGCGTCCAGGCTCCACTGCACCGCGTCGGCCACCTCGACGCGCACGCAGCTTGTGCGCATCCGCACGCAGGTTCGCTGCAGCGCGGCGGCCCGTCCGCCGTGACGCTCGACCGCCACCACCTCACCTCGGTCCTCGAGCAGCGCGGCGATGTGCGTCGTCTTGCCGCCGGGTGCGGCACACAGGTCGAGCACGCGCTCCCCGGCGACCGGTGCGAGCGCCCGCGCCACCAGCATCGAGCCCCGGGACTGCGGCATGATCGCGCCCCGCTCCCAGAGGTCGGAGCCCTGCACATCGAATCCGGCCTCGACGACCAGGCCCTCGGGCAACCCCGCCGCGGGGTGGGAGAGCACCGGCAGGGCGGCAGCGACGTCGGCGGCGCTGCTCAGCAGCGCGTTGACGCGGATCGCCGACTCGGCGGCGTCGTTGACGCCCCGCAGCAGCCCCCGCGCGCATTCGGCGCCCACCTCGACCCACCACAGCCGCGCCAGCCAGTCCGGCACCGAGTGCAGGATCGCCGCGTCGATGGGATCGGCGTCGTCGAGCTCTGCGACGATCGCCGGACCCTCCGCGGCGCCGCGCCGCAGGACCGCATTGACGAGCCCCGCCGCCCCCGGGCGAAGGCGCTTGGCGAGCTCGACGGACTCGTCGACCGCGGCGTAGTCGGCGACTCCCCCGAGATAGAGCAACTGGAAGAGCCCGACGCGAAGCGCCGCGAGCACGGGCGGATCGAGCCGTTCGAGCGGGCGGCTCGAGAGCCGCTGGGCGACGTGATCCAGCGTTCGGCAGCGCTGGACGGTGCCGTATGCGATCGCCGTCGCCAGCGCCCTGTCGCGCGGATCGAGTGCCTGGGCCTCGGCAGCGAGGGCCCGGTCGGCGTAGGCCCCATGCTCGAAGACCCTGCGAACGACGGTGTACGCGCACGCTCGCGCCGGGGAGACGGCGCGGCGCTTGGCCGCGGCCGGGCTCATCGCCGCCCGCGCAGGTAGTCGCCGCCCGGCATCGGCCGCTTGCCCGGAGGCTGCACGACGACGAGCTCGAGCGTGCCGTCGGCGGTCGCGAGCACAGGCAGCGGGCCGTCCAACGAGACCGAGCCGGGCGGGTTCTCGCTCGTACCGTCGCCGGGCTCGTGCCCGACCTTCGCCTCGCGGACTCCCAGCTGGCTTCCGTCAGGAAGCGTGACGTAGGCGCCGATGTGCGGCGTCAGCGCGCGGACGGTCCGCTCAAGCTCATCCGCGGGCCTACTTGGATCGAGCTGTCGGTCGGCGGCGGTGATCTTGTCGGCGTAGGTGACGCGCGCTTCGTCCTGCTCGGCGCACGGAGGGGACTCGTCAAGGGCGCGCACCAACAGCTCGCCGCCGATCCGCTGGAGACGTTGCGCGAGCGTGCCATAGGTGTCCTGCGGCCCAATCGGCTCGCTCTCCTCCAGGCATACCGGCCCGCTGTCGAGGCCCGCGGTGAGCTCCATGATCGACACACCGGTGGTCGAGTCCCCCGCCATGATTGCCCGCTCGATCGGCGCGGCGCCGCGCCAGCGCGGAAGCAGCGAGGGATGGACGTTGAGGATGCGGTGGGCGGCGAGCAGCTCTTCCTTGATCAGCGCCCCGAACGCGCATACGACGAGCACGTCGGGCGCCGCCTGCGCGATGCGGGCGCGGGCGTCGGCGTCGTTGACGGACGCCGGCTGGTCGATCTCGATCCCGAGCTCGACGGCGGCGAGCGCGACCGGCGGCGGCGTCAACCGCCTGCCGCGGCCCCGGGGCCGATCGGGACGCGTCACGACCAGCTGGGGACGGTGTGGCGAGGCGGCCAGGCATTCCAGCACCGCCGCTGCGAACTCGCTCGTCCCGAGATAGACGGTGCGCACGCCGGCCGGATATTTACGCCGCGTCGGCCTCGCGCAGCGTCCGCATCGCTTCCTTGCGCTGATCGCGGGAGGTGCGGTCGAGGATCAGCACGCCGTCGAGGTGGTCGATCTCGTGCTGGATGACCCGTGCCTCGAGCCCGGACGCCTCGATCACGATCGGCTCGCCGTTCTCGTCGAGCGCGCGGACCCGGACGTAGATCGGCCGCTCGACGTCGACGAGGATCGCCGGGAGGCTGAGGCAGCCTTCCTCCATCGTCTCGGTCTCCTTGCCTTTCCATTCGATCTCGGGGTTGACCAGCGCGGCGATGTTGCCGTCCGGCTGCACCCGGTAGACGAGTACGCGGTTGAGCGTCCCGACCTGCGTGGCCGCCAGCCCGACGCCGAGCGAGTCGTGCATCAGATGCCCCATTCGCTCGATCTCCGCGCGCAGCGTGTCATCGAAGCGGTCCACCGGGCGCGCCTTGGTTCGCAGCACCGGATCGCCGAACTTGCGGACGTGAGAAAGCGCCGCCGCGCGCCGCGCGGCGACCTCTGGATCGAGCTGGGGCGCTTCCTCCTCGAGCTCGTCGTCGGGCTGCTCTTCGAGCTCGTCCTGTGCCTGTTCTGCCACGCTTTTCAGTCTAGAGCGGCCTTGGTCACTGCGGATCGACATCGACGCTGACGTTGACCCCCCGCTTGGCCGCATCCGGTCCAACCGCCTCGACCGCGGCACCGACGACCGCGATCGCCGCCCGCCGGTCGGTCGACTTGAGCACCAGCTGGCTGCGGGCTCGGCCCCGGAGCCGAAACAGCGGCGCCGGGCCAAGCACGCTCGTGCCCGGCGGGTCGATGCGATCTCGCAGCGCGGTTGCGGCAGCGAGGGCGTCCCCCGGCTCGGTCGCCGAGCAGACGATCCTGATCAACGATCCGTACGGCGGATAGCCCAGCGCCTTGCGCCGCCCGAGCTCGTCGGCCAGGAACCCCTCGGCGTCATGGCGGGATGCAAACGCGATTGAGCGCGCCGCCGGTGCCAGCGTCTGGACGAGCACGCGGCCCACTGCCCCGCCGCGTCCCGCGCGCCCCGCAAGCTGCGTGATCAGCGCAAACGTGCGCTCCTCGGCCCGGAAGTCCGGGAAGCGAAGCGTCTGATCGGCGTCGAGCACGACGCCGAGCGTCACATCGGCGAAGTCATGGCCCTTGGCCACCATCTGCGTCCCGACGAGCACGCCCGCAGGCGCTGCCTCGAACCGCGCCAGCGTCGTCGCGACGCGGTCCTTGACGGCCGCCGCGTCGGCGTCGAGCCGGAACACCGGGAAGCTCTCGTCGCCCAGCGCCTCGCGCAGGTCGTGCTCCAGGCGCTCGGTCCCCGAGCCGTGGCGCGCGACAGCCACCGACGCGCAATCGGGGCAGCGGTCCGGCGCGCGCTCGCGGTGCCCGCAGTGGTGGCAGGCGACCAGCGGGCGGTCGCCAGAGTGCACGCGATGCAGCACCAGCGCCACATCGCACTCGGGGCAGATCCAGACCCGCCCGCACCCGCGGCACGAGAGGAAGTTGGACCATCCGCGGCGGTTGAGCAGGACGATCGCCTTGCCGCCGGCACGCCGCACGTCGGCGAGCGCCATCCGCGTCGTCGGATGCAGCGGGTGGTGGCTGCCACGCATGTCGAGGACCTCCACCGGCGGCAGTCCGTGACCGTCGATCCGCGTCGGCAACGTCAGGCGCCGCAGGGACACCACGCTCTCGGGGCGCGGCGTGGCGCTGCCGGCGAGCAGGACGGCGCCGTGCTGGCCTGCCCGGCGCATTGCGACCGTCCGGGCGTCATAGCGCGGGTCGCCCTCGTGCTTGTAGGACGCATCGTGCTCTTCGTCGATGACGATCAACCCGATGTCGGGCAGCGGCGCGAGCACCGCCGAGCGCGGCCCCACGCAAACGCGGGCCTCGCCGTCGCGCAGCCGCAGCCACTCGTCGTGTCGCTCGCCCTGGCTGAGGCCGGAGTGCAGCACCGCGACGACATCGCCCAGGCGTGCTCTGAACCGAGACAGCGCCTGTGGCGTGAGCGCGATCTCGGGAACCAGCACGATCGCGGTGCGACCGCGCGCCAGGGCGGCCTCGACGGCCCGCAGGTAGACCTCGGTCTTGCCCGACCCGGTGACGCCGTGCAGCAGCAGCCGTCCGCCCTCGTCGGGGCCGTGGCCCAGCTCGAGCGCCTGCAAGACGTCGTCGAGGGCGTGCCGCTGGTCGTCGGTGAGCGCCGGCGGTGGGCCCGGGCGCAAGCCGACGTCGATGCCGACGGGCCGCCGCGGCTGTGTCTGCTGGCGGACCTCGACGAGACCGCGCTTCTGCAGGCGGCGAAGCGCGGGCGTCCCGAGCGTGGCGGCGACCGTCGGGCCATCTCGCTCGAGCGCCTCGAGCAGCACCTTCTGGCGGTCGTTGAGGCCGTCGCCGTCACGCAGCGCATCGCGACCCGCATCTGTCAGCTCGGCGACCAGCACCTTGCGGTGGCCGACGCCGTCGCTCGCGCCCGGGGCCAGCAGCAGACCGAGCGCACGCGCGAGCGTCGAGCAGTACTCGTCGGCCATCCACCGCGCCAGCTCAACCAGGTCGGCGGGCACGCCGGCCGGCAGTACCGCGTCGGGCTCGGCGAGCCGGTCGTGCTCGACCTCTGACTCACGGGCGAGCTCGACGACGACGCCCAGCGTTCGCTGTCGCCCGAACGGCACGCGCAGCACCGATCCGACGACCACCTCGGGCTGATCGGCGCGCAGCCGGTAGTCGAACTGCCCCCGGATCGCGCGGGTGCGGGTGAGCGGCTGCACCCGGGCAATCGCAAGGTCCGTGGATGCGGGCGCGGTCATCGGCTCACATCTGCAGCGTAGAGCCGGGCGAGGATGGCCAGGCGGGTGTCGGCGCCCGGCTGGGCTTTAAGCTGATCGCGTATGCAACCCGAGCCTGGCGAAGAGGTCTTCTTCCACGGCCACCCGTCGTGGCGGTCGATGCTCGCCTTCTACATCAAGGGCTTCTTCGCCGCGGTCCTGGCGGGCGCGATCGCCGGGATCGTGACGCGGATCGCGGGCGGCAGCGTGAGCACCCCGCTGGTCGTTGCGGTGGTGCTGATCGTGTTCGTGGTCATCGTCGTCACCGGCCTGGTCAGGCGGATCGCCACGACGTACACGATCACCAACCGCAGGCTGACGATCGACATCGGCCTGCTCTCGCGGGCCCTGCACGAGACCCGTCTCGAGCGCGTTCAGAACGTCAACACGCGCCAGTCGGTGCTCGAGCGGATGCTGCGTGTGGGCACGGTCGACTTCGACACTGCGGGCAGTGCCGATTTCGACTTCGCGTTCCGCGGGGTCGACAATCCGCGCGAGATCGTGCGCACCGTCGATCGGGCGCTACACGAACTGCAGCAGCACACGCCCGGCCCGAGGGTCTGAAGCGGGTTCTGGGTCGTCTACGCGCTGATCGCGGCGCCCTCGAGCCCCGCAGCAGCACGCAGCGCGCCGGCCTTGTCGGTCCGCTCCCACGTGAAGTCGTGGTCCTCGCGGCCGAAGTGGCCGTAGGCCGCGGTCTTCTGGTAGATCGGCCGGTGCAGGCGCAGGTTCTCGCGGATCGCGCCGGGACGCAGGTCGAAGTGCTCGTTGATCAGATCGAGGATCCGCGAGCGGTCGATCGTCTCGGTGCCGAACGTCTCCACCATCAGCGACACCGGGCGCGCGACGCCGATCGCATAGGCGACCTGCACCTCCGCTCGCTCGGCGAGGCCCGCCGCAACCACGTTCTTGGCCACATAACGCGCCGCGTACGCCGCTGAGCGGTCGACCTTGGACGGGTCCTTGCCCGAGAACGCGCCGCCGCCGTGCCGCGCCATGCCGCCGTATGTGTCGACGATGATCTTGCGGCCGGTCAGCCCGCAGTCGCCCATCGGGCCGCCGATCACGAATCTCCCGGTCGGGTTGACCAGGAACGACCGCTTCAGCTGGCGGGAGTCGAACAGTTCCTCGGGCAGCACGGGCAGCACCACGTGCTCCCAGAGGTC
>DASYFZ010000688.1:0-9917 GCA_036000295.1 Solirubrobacteraceae bacterium | reverse complement strand
CTAGGAGGCGGCGACGCGCGGCGCCGCGTCGATCAGGATCCGCGCTGCGGCCCGAGCGGAGGCAGCGATCGCCGGGTTGTGGTCGAGGTTGGCGGCGAGGCTGCCGCCGTCGTAGATCAGACGGAGCTGATCGGCTAGCTGCTCGGGGTTTGCGATCCCGGCCTCGGTTGCTAGCTGCGCGAAGAGGCTTCGGACCTCATTGCGGTAGCGGGCGGTCGCCTCGGCGATCTCGCCTTCGGCGGGGGCCTCGGCCGCCGCGGCGACGAAGGCGCAGCCGCGGAACTCCGGGCGGGCGAAGTGGGCCGCCTGGCCGTCGAGCACCGCCAGCATCTTCTCGACCGGGTCGTCGACTTGCTCGACGGCCGCCCGCAGGCGGCCGATCATGATCTCGTGACGGCCGTCGAGGTAGGCGCAAACCAGACCTTCCTTGCTCCCGAAGGTGCTGTACAGCGAGGCCTTGGCGACGCCGGCCTGCGCGATCACTCGGTCGATTCCGACCGAATGGATCCCCTCCGCGTAGAACAGCTCGTTGGCGGCGTCGAGCAGCCGCTGACGTGGTGATGTCTTGGCGGTGGTGATGGGCATCGTCGATCGGTTCTCTCCCGGCTCACGCCGCCTCGGGGGTGGGGCAGGATCGATCGTAAACCCGTCGCCGGGCGATCCCGGCAAGCAGGCCCGCGCCGGTCAGCGCGGCGAGCGCGATCACCGCGGCGCCGAACTCGTCTGCTGTCGCCGTGACGGTGCCGTGGACGACGAGGACGCCGGCGAGGATGGCGGGCAGGCCCATCGCCAGGTAGCAGATGACGTAGGCGACGGAGATGACACCGGCGCGCTCGGCAGGCCCCGCGAGCGACACGATCGTCCGCAGGCCACCCTGGAAGCCGGCGCCAAAGCCGGCTCCGGCGACGGCCGTGCCGGTGAAGAAGCCGACGATGCTGCCTTGTGAGACCGACCACAGGACGATCAGGACGCCGACGATCACCAGCGCCGTGCCGGCCAGCGCGAAGTTCCGCGGGTCGAGGCGGTGGAAGACGACAACGGTGAGCGAGCCGGTTGCGGCCAGCACGAACAGCGAAGCGCCGCCGAGGACCGTCGAGTGCGAGTGCGCGACGAGGCCGGCCAGCGACGGGCCGAGCGAGCCGTAGAAGCCGGCCAGCGCCCAGACCGCCACGAGCGACGGAGCTGCGATCGCGAGCGCGCGACGGACCTGGCGGGGCAGTGCGAGGGTGGGGCGCAGGGCACGCCGCGCGCCGGGAACGCGCGGGGAAGTCTCCGGGATTGCCACGACGGCGGCGGCCTGAAGCAGGAAGATGCCCATCAGCACGAAGTAGATGAGCTCGGTCGGGGCGGGGAGGAGCTGGACGAGCAACGCCGACCCGAGTGCGCCCGTCGCAGTGCCGGCCATCGCGCCGGCTGCGTTTGCGACCGGCCCGCGACCCGCGTGGAGATCGACGAGCCCTGCGCCGACCGCCCCGGCCGCGGCACCGGTCGCAAGACCCTGGGCAACACGGGCGGCGAGCAGCACCGGCAGGCCCGATGCGGTCGCGAACAGGACCATCACCGCCGCTTGGATCAAGAGAGCGCCGAGCAGCATCGGCCGGCGGCCGACATGGTCCGACAGCGAGCCGAACACCAGCAGCGACGCGAGCACCGCGACGGCGTAGACCCCGAAGATCACGGTGATCGTCACCGGCGAAAAGCCCCACTGCGCCTGGTAGATGGCGTACAGCGGGGTCGGCGCGCTCGAGCTCGCGAGCAGCGACACGAGGATCGAGGTGAGCAGCCCGAACGCCAGGCCGTCGGAGAGACGCTGCGAGGTCCAGCGCCGAGCGGAGGGTCTTGCAACGGTCGCTGTCGTCATTTCATCTCCTCAGGGTCTTAGACAGAAAGGTCTGTCTGGGCGGCGTCGGCGGAGCATAGCATTGAACAGACAGGTCTGTCTAGTCCTGGCACCAGGTGACAGCCAGGTCACAGCGGCTGTCACCGCCCTGGCATCGGCTGCCGTCTAGAACGCAGCCATGCCTCCGTCGCTGCACTCCGGACTCAAGCAGCGCGGCGTGCGGCGGATCGGCGCCGGGCTGGCGCTGGTCGCGGTAGTCGCGGTGGTGGTCGTGATCGTCTCCCACCCGGGCTCATCCCCCGCCAAGCGCGATACCGGTGCGAAGGCGACCGGGTCCGATCCGACCACAGTCAGGCGTCGAGACCTGGTGCAGACCGACACCGAGTCGGGCACGCTCAGCTACGCCGGCGCTCACACCATCTACAACCGACTGAGCGGAACGCTGACCTGGTTGCCGAGCGTCGGCCAGGCGATCAAGCCGGGCGAGGCGGTGTTCAAGGTCGATGGCAAGCCGGTGGTCCTGATGAACGGCACGAGCCCTGCCTACCGCGACCTGTACTCATCCGACAGCTCAGGCCAGGACATCGAGCAGCTCAACCGAAACCTCGTCGCGCTCGGCTTCAACCCCGATGGGATCGTCATCGACGATCAGTGGCAGGCCGCGACGACCGCCGGGGTTGAGGCGTTTCAGGCCTCGCTTTCTGAGACTGAAACCGGACGTCTGTCGCTCGGGCAGGTCGTGTTTCTGCCGGGCGATCAGCTGGTCTCCACTGTTGACGCCACGCTCGGCTCGACCGGCGGCAGCTCGGGCCAGGGCAATCCGTCTTCGCCGAGCAACGCGAACGATCAGATATCAGGCGCCAAGCCGGAGTTCGTCAGCCTCAAGCAGCCCGCCGGTCACAAGCACCGGTCCGGTAATGCGCCCGGGACTGCCAACCACAGACATAAGCACGCCGGCAAGAACAGGATGAAGTCGCTCGAGGCTTTGATCGCGCTGCTGCAGGCGGAGATCGCAGAGCTGAGAGCTGCAAACGCATCGCCGGGCGCAAGCCCCTCGCACGGCTCCTCGAACGGCACCAATCCCCCGGCCGCGAACAGCGCGCCGCCGTCCTCGAACAGCGCGCCCCCGGCCTCGAACAGCGCGCCGCCGTCCTCGAACGGCCAGCCGCCGTCGTCGAACAGCGGCAATCCCGCGAGTGGCAGCAGCGGCGGGCCGGCGACGGCGGTTCTCGAGACGACGTCGACCCGTCAGGTGGTGACCGTCAACCTCGACCCGAGCAAGCAGTCCGAGGCGAAGGTCGGTGAACGCGTGACCGTGGAGATGCCGGCAGGCAACACGGTTGACGGCAGGGTCAGCGCGGTGAGCTCGGTGGCGCAGACTCCGAGCAACTCCAACAATGGCAATGGCTCCGGTAACTCCGGGCCCAACAACAGCTCGACGGGCCCGAGCTCGACGATCCCGGTCACGATCAGCCTGTCTCGCAGGCATGCACTTGGGGGGCTGGACCAGGCCGCAGTCAGCGTGAACTTCGCGCAGGCGCGCGCCAACCACGTCCTGTCGGTGCCGGTGACGGCGCTGCTCGCAACTGCCGGAGGCGGCTACGCGGTCGAGGCGGCGGCCGCTCCGCACCAGCTGATCCCGGTCACAACCGGCCTATTTGCGGCCGGGTACGTGCAGGTCTCAGGAAGGGGCATCCACCCGGGTCTGCAAGTAACGGACTCGCAAGGATGACCGTCGCATCGTCGCTTCACGGGGTGAGCAAGGAATACCCGGGCGGGGTGGTCGCGCTGCGCGACCTCACGATCGAGGTGGGGGAGGGCGAGCAAGTGGCAGTGGTCGGGCCGTCGGGATCGGGCAAGACGACGCTGTTGACGGTCATGGGCACACTCGAGCGGCCGACGCGGGGCGGCGTGCATGTAACGGGCTACGACGTTGCCAAGGCGTCGGATCGGGAGTTGGCCGGATTGCGGGCCCACGCGCTCGGATTTGTGTTCCAGGGATTTCACCTTCAGGAGTCGATCACCGCGCTCGACAACGTCGCTCTTGGGCTGCTGTACACGGGACAACCGCTCAGACAGCGACGCGAGACCGCGCGCGTGGCGCTTGAGCGCGTGGGTCTCGGTCATCGGCTGACGCACAGGCCGCCGATGCTGTCGGGCGGCGAGCGCCAGCGGGTGGCGATCGCACGGGCCATAGCCAAGCGCCCCGTCCTGATCCTCGCCGACGAGCCGACCGGCAACCTCGACTCAAATGCCAGCGCAGAGATCGTCGCACTGCTGCAAGGGCTGGCCGCCGACGGGGCGACGCTCGTGCTGATCACTCACGACGAAAACGTCGCCCGCGGCTTTGAGCGCCGTATCCAGATGCGAGACGGCGAGCTCGTCTCAGACAAACGGCAATGAGCGCGGCCACCGTCACGCCGCGACCGCCCCGCATCTCCCCGGCGCGGCTGCCGGTCTCCCAGCTGCTGGGTACCGCGCTTCAGGGGCCGCGGGCGAGACTATTGCGTGCGGCTCTGTCGGCGCTTGGGATCGCGATGGGGATCGGTGCGATGGTCGCCGTCGTGGGTGTCTCCGCCTCGGCCCAGGCAAGCCTGCTGGCGGAGATCGACGCGCTCGGGACAAACCTGCTGACGGTCACGCCAGGGCAGACGTTCGTCGGCGCAAACGAAGTCCTGCCCGACACCTCCGTGCCGATGATCGAGCACATGCAACAGGTGGACAGCGACGCGGCCGTCTATCAGGTCCCCGGCGCGAACGTATACCGCAGCCCGCTCGTGCCGCAGTCCGAAACCGGTGGCATCGGCGTCGACGCCGCCGGCGACAATCTGCCCGCGGTACTGGGAACGTCGATGGCCTCCGGCCACTTCCTCGACGCGGTCGGCGACCGCTACCCCGAGGCGGTGCTCGGCGCCCAGGCCGCGGGCGTCCTGCGGATCACCCGAGTCGGCGGTCACGTGCTGGTGTACCTCGGCGACACCTGGTTTCTCGTCGTCGGGATCCTCAAGCCCGTGCTGCTCGACCCATCGCTTGACAGCGCCGTGTTCATCTCGCTGCCCGTTGCAGAGCGGATGTTCCAGACCCGGCCTCACCCCTCGGAGATCTACGTGCGCGCCAACGTCAGCGCCGTCAAGAAGGTCTCGACTTTGCTTGCGGCCACTGCCGACCCGCAACAGGCCAATGGCGTCCAGGTCTCGCGGCCATCGGACGCGCTCGAGGCGCGCGCCGCCGCCAAGGGACAGTTCACGACGCTGCTGCTCGGCCTCGGCGCCGTCGCGCTGCTCGTCGGGATGATCGGTATCGCGAACATCATGGTCATCAGCGTGCTGGAGCGGCGTGGCGAGATCGGCTTGCGCCGGGCGCTCGGGGCCACCAAGCGACACATCTGGGCGCAGTTCCTCACCGAGTCGGCATTACTCGCGGTGCTCGGTGGGATCGGCGGCCTGCTGCTCGGCGCCGGTGCGACGGCCGTCTATGCCCAGGCCAAGAACGAGCCGTTCGTGATCCCTTTGTACGCGCTGATCGCCGCGCCCGCGGCCGGGCTCTTGATTGGCGCGATCGCTGGCCTCTACCCCGCGATGAAGGCGGCTCGGCTCAGCCCGACCGAAGCCCTACGAGCGAGCTGAGGCCCCGGTCTCACCGTCGTTCGGGAACGTCACCGCGATGGCCAGCCCGCCGTCGGGGCCCGGGGTGGCGGCGACGGTCGCGCGATGGGCAGTCGCGACGGCGCGGACGATCGACAGACCGAGGCCGTGGTGTCCGTCCGCCGTGGTGCGGTCGGTGGTCAGACGTCTGAACGGCTCAAACAGCCGCTCGATCTCGCCCGCGGGAATCTGCGGGCCGCTGTTGACGACGGTTAGTACCGCCTGGCCGGCGTCGAGGGATGTGACGACCTCCACGCTCCCCCCGGGCTCGCTGTAGCGGACGGCGTTGTCCACAAGGTTCGCAACCAGGGATTCGATGAGCGCGCGGTCGCCACCTATCGTGGTCGGCTGGAGATCTGCGATCACCCCGAGCGACCGCTCCTCGATCTCGGTCCGGGACGCTTCGAGCGCGGCCTCGGCGACAGCGGCCAAGCCGATCGGCTCACGCTTGGAGAGCCCACGTTCGCTGGTGGCCAGGGTCAGCAGCGAGTCGAGCAGGCGCTCGTGATCGCGCCCGGACGCAAGCAGTTCCTCACAAGCGGCGCGCAGGCTCACAGCACTGGCGTCGGGGTTGGCGAGCGCCACCTGCAGCAGCGTGCGCTCGACCGTCAGCGGCGTACGCAACTCGTGGGCAGCGTTGGCCACGAAGCGCCGCTGGGCGGCGAACGACGCTTCCAGCCGGCCGAGGACGTCGTCGAACGTGTCGCCCAGCTGCTTGAACTCGTCGTCGGGTCCCGTGAGCGCCAAGCGCTCGTGCAGACTGCCGGCCGAGATCGTCTGTGCGGCGGCGGTCATCTCGCGAAGCGGGCGCAGCACGCGCCCGGCGAGAAACCAGCCCAACACCGCGGCGACAACCGCGGTCACCGCCAGCGTCACCCACGAGGCGGCGAGCAGCCGCTCGACGTCGGCGGAGTGCTGGTGTGAGACGACGTCCTGGACGATCGGCTGGGCGCCGGGCGGACCGGGCACCGCCGACACGCTGCTCGAGCCGACCACGGTGCCATGCGATCCCACCAGGAAGATCACGACGACGATTGCGGTGCCGAGCGCCAGGAACATGCCCGAATACAGCAGCGTCAGTCTCAGCCGGGCGCTACGTGCCATCAGATGCGGTAGCCCGCCTCGCGCACCGTGTCGATCATCGGCGGGTCGCCGAGCTTGGTGCGCAGCCGTGCGATCGTGGTCTTGACCGTGCTGGTGAACGGATCGGCAGCCTCGTCCCACACGCGGGCCAGGAGCTCCTCGGCCGAGACCACGCGCCCGTCGGCGGCGAGCAGGTGCTCGAGCACGGCGAACTCCTTCGGGCTGAGGAGCAGCGGCCGCTCACCGCGGGAGGCAACGCGGCGTGCCGAGTCGAGCGTGACGTCGCCACGCGTGAGCTTCGGCGGCACCGCCGGAAGCGAGCGCCGCCCCAACGCGCGCACGCGCGCTACCAGCTCGGGGAACTCGAACGGCTTGCAGAGGTAGTCGTCGGCGCCCAGCTCGAGACCCTCCACACGATCGCCGAGCGTGGTCGACGCGGTCAGCATCAGCACTCGGGTGGATGAGTGCTGGTCCACGAGCCTGCGGCAGACCTGGTCTCCGTGCACCCCCGGCAGGTCGCGGTCGAGCACGACCACGTCATACACGTTGACGGCCACGTGCGTCAGCGCGTCGGCGCCGTCCAGCGAGATGTCGACCGCCATGCCTTCGCGGCGAAGCCCCTCAGCGACCGCGTTGGCCAGCCGGGCTTGGTCCTCCACGACTAGCACTCTCATCGCCTGTAAAGGATCCCGCATCGAAGGTGACAGCCAGGTCACACCACCGGTCACGGAGCTGTCACCGGCCCGGCTGTAGAAGTGCGGCATGGCATCTCCACGAAAGATCACAGCAATCATGGCCGCGGCGGCGCTGCCGCTGGCAACCGCGTGCGGGGGATCCCCCGCACCGTCCCAGAGCCAGTCGTCACAGACCCCCGCTCAGCAGGCGTTCGCATATGCACGATGTATCCGTGCGCACGGTGTGCCCGCGTTCCCGGATCCCCAGGTGACCACGACCGGGGGCTCGGTCGGGATCCGCCAAGGGGTACCGGCCGGCGCCGGGTTGTCGCCCGCTTTCGCGGCGGCGCAGAAGGCTTGCAGCAGCATCATGCCGGCGCAGGGGAACGGCGGTGGGCACGACCAAGGACCTGGCAAACAGGTGCTGCTCGCTTTCGCTCACTGCCTGCGCGGGCACGGCATCAGCGGCTTTCCCGATCCCAACGCCAGCGGTCAGCTGAGCTCGGAGATGATCACTGCCGCGGGAGTCGACATCCACACACGGGGATTCCTCGACGCGGCCAAGGCGTGCGTCGGGGTGACCCATGGGGCGATCACGGTGGCCCAGGTGGAGGGGGCGATCAACGGCCACCACTGAGAAAGCCGTTCGGCCTCGGATATCGTTATCGCAGCTATGAGGAGAAGGCGTCGGGCGCTTCCCGCACTGGTCGTGTGTGCAATTGCCCTCGCGGCTGCCCTGCCACCCGCGGCAGCGAACGCGAGACCTGGTCCGTGTGGGCGTGCGCTGGGAACAGCGGCCGTGACCGCACCGGCGACCTCTGTCGCCTGGCGCGCCGAGCTCCTTGGCCGCACAGCGATCTACGACCGCGTGCCCGGCGCTCAGCTCAAGCGATCGGGTTGGGTTCGACCGACGGATGCCCCGTGGCTGATGGTCATCGCCCGAGCGCGGGCGGCCGACGGCCGCTGCTGGCTTCGCGTGCGGCTGCCCTGGCGACCGAACGGCGCGGCCGCGTGGATCAATGGTGCCAACGTCGTACTCCGCGCAACCAAGTGGCGGATCTCGATCTCGACCAGCAGGCGGACCTTGACGTTGCTGCGGGGCGGGAGGGACGTCCGCACGATTTCGGTCGTCGTCGGCAAGCCGAGCACCCCGACGCCCGTCGGGCTGTTCGCTGTCGCTTGGGCGGTGCCGTGGAACCCGAACGACTTCCTCGGAAGCTGGGTCTTGTTGCTCACCGCTCACAGCGATGTGCTGCAGCGCTTCGACGGGGGAAACGGGACCGTTGGGATCCATGGCCGTGGGGGCGCGAGCCTCCAGGACCCGCTCGGGACCGCTCGCAGTCACGGCTGCGTCCGCCTGGCCAACGACAGCATTGACTGGCTTGTGCACACCGTCGGCAGGGATCAATTGCCCGGCACGCCGGTGCAGATCAGCTGACGCAGGTCGCGCGCTCGCGTCTGGCACAAGCTCGGCGTAGTCGGGGTCAGTCGCGCTCGAGCACGAGCTTCGTCGCCGGTTCGAGCCACACCTCGTCGGCTCGGTCCCACGGCGCCATCGTGGTCGGCACGGCGAGCGGATCGAAGCGACCGTCTGCGAACAGCTTGAGCACGACCGGCAGCAGCCGGCGCGAATCGGCTCGCGAAACGTGGAAGGTGATGCCGTGCGTGTACATCTCCAGGAGAGGCAACGCGCTCATCGGCGAGAAATGGATCGCGACCGACGTGCAGAAGCCGTAGTCGTCGGTTGAGCGCAGAGCAGCGTGGAGCCCTTCGAGCTCGCCGGTTGCCTCCACGGTGATCGGCGCCCGGTCATAGCGCCGCGGCCACGGGCCTTGCACCTGCTCGACCTCGGCGCCGAGTGCGGCCGCGGCCGCGCAACGCGCCTCGTCGCGATCGACGTAGCGCACGCGCTCCGAGCCCAATCCGCGCGCGAACGCGACCGCGTAGAGCGCGATCGAGGCAGCCGCTCCCCCGAGGATCAGCACCTCGGCGCCGGGGCGCTCGGCGAGCTGCGGCCCGACGCCGCGATAGGCGTCGCAGGCGTTGTCGGGCAGGGCGCAGAGCGCTGCCGCGTTGCCTCGCGGTGCCGGCAGGAGCATGTGGTCGGCGGCCGGAACCGCGAGCAGATCCGCCACCGCTCCGCCGTGACCGCCGCCGGCGTCGCCGAACCCGAACGCGCCGCCGGCTCGAGCGCGGTAGGTGTGGCATGCCCCGAAGCGCCCGTCGCGACAGGCCGCGCAGGTTCCGCATGACACCTGGAACGGCACGAGCACCCGATCGCCCACGCGCCGGTCGCTGACGTCGTCGCCGACGGCGATCACCTCGGCGACCGTCTCGTGGCCGACCGCAAACGGCCCCGGGAAGATCCCGAACGCCGCCATCGGCTGATCCAGATCGCAGCGCGCCACGGCGAGTGGGCGCACCAACGCGCCACGCGAGTCCGGCAGCTGGGGGTCCGGGGCCTCTTCCCATGCGACCCGTCCCGCTTCGACGAACATCAGCTGGCGCATCCCCCGGCCAGCCTAACCGAACCGCTCCCTCGCCCAGCGCATTCCGTGCGATCCTTGGGTGACGATGATGAGCACGGTCGGACAATCGTCCGGTGATCAGCATCAGGCTGAGGCGCCACGCGACCGCAAGGCGCGCGCAAGGCTCGTTGCGGCTGCGGTGCTCGCC
>DASYFZ010000616.1:0-2106 GCA_036000295.1 Solirubrobacteraceae bacterium | reverse complement strand
AGCACGCCGCACATGCACATCCGGTTGCCCTCGAGCACGCCGGCGTAGAGGTCCGCGTAGGCCTCGAGCTTGTCGCGCGCGCCGGGCACCTCTCGGTCGATGCGGTCCAGCGCGTCGCCGAACCGCGCGGCGTAGCGGGTGATCAGGGCGTGGCCGAGCTCCGCCTTGCTGCCGAAGTGGTAGTGCAGGCTCGCGGTGGTGATGCCGAGTTGCTTGGCGATGTCGGCGTAGCTGAAGCTGTTGAAGCCGCGGGTCTGCACCAGTCCCTCGGCGACGTCGAGGATCTGCTCCGCGGTCCGGCCCTCCCGTTTTCTTTGTTGGACGGCCATGAGGAGGGTTTGACATCTTACCTACTAGAAGGTAAGTTCGTCGTGTTGGCGCTTACCGATCTGTAGATGGAGTCTTCGACTGGTTTGGCGGCCGCGGGCGACCTGTGGCGAAGACCCAGGAACGAGAGGGGTCTCATGTCCGTTCAGGGCCTGCATCAGACCGAGCACAAGAGCTTCGGCGATCCCGACGAAACGCGCGAGTTCCCGCATGGCAGAGCCGAGATCCTGGCGATCGGCGACTCGCAGATAGGCAGGATGACGTTCGCGCCCGGCTGGCGCTGGTCAAACGACGTCAAACCGATCGCGGGTACTGCCAGCTGCGAGGCACCCCACTTTCAGTACCACGTGAGCGGCCGGCTGGCCATCCGGATGGATGACGGCACCGAGATGGTGGCCGAGCCCGGCGACATCACCTCGCTGCCGAGTGGCCACGACGCCTGGGTTGTCGGCGACGAGCCCGTGGTAGTGGTCGACTGGTACGGCGCCAGCAACTACGCCAAGGCGAGTTTATGAGCGCCGGGGCTGGGGCGCCAATGGCGCGAAGCCAGGGCTACGTCATCGCGCACCGCGACGAGCTCGAGAGGACGGGGAACTGGACGCTCGTCCGGCGCTCGCTTGGCTGCCGCTCGTTCGGAGTCAATCTCGTCGAGATCCCGCCGGGCGGGTCGATCCCGGAACACGATGAGACGCCACGCGACCAGGAGGAGCTGTTCCTGGTGATCTCCGGCACGCCGGTGCTGGTGATCGACGGCGAGGACCATCGGGCCCGGCCGGGCACGTTCGCGCGGCTCGATCCTCCCCACCGCCGCACGGTCCGCAACGACAGCTCCGAGCCGTCCTCAGTACTGATCGTCTCGGCGCCCACAACCAGCGGCTTTGAGCCGATGCAGTGGGCGTGACGTCGTTTCCCACGGTGCGGGTCGCGGCGATCCAGGCGACTCCGGTCATCCTCGACGCCGAGGGGTGCGTCGACAAGGCGCAGCGGCTGCTCAACGAGGCGGCCGATCGCGGTGCTGAGCTTGCCGTCCTGCCCGAATGCTTCATCCCGCTGTATCCCTCGAACACCTGGGCACGCGGAGCGGCCGGCTTCGGCGGGTGGGATGAGCTGTGGGAGCGGCTCTGGGCAAACTCGGTCGACGTCCCGGGGCCCCTCCTGGATCGGCTCATCGAGGTGTGCCGGGATCGCGAGCTGTTCTGTGTGATCGGCGTCAACGAGCGCGAGGCCGACCGCCCCGGGACGATCTACAACACGATGGTCTACCTGGGGCCGTCCGGGGTGCTGGCGCGGCATCGCAAGCTCATGCCGACACACCACGAGCGGCTGTTTCACGGGATCGGAGCCGGCGACGACCTGTCCGTCGTCCGCGCGGCCGATGCGCGGGTCGGCGGACTCATCTGCTGGGAGAACAGGATGCCGATGGCCCGCTACCGGCTGTACCGCGAGGGCCCGCAGATCTGGGTCGCCCCGACCGCAGACGACAGCGACGGCTGGCTGGCGTCGATGCGGCACATCGCGATCGAATCAGGCGCCTTCGTGGTGTCAGTCCCGCAGTTCATCCCTGCCGCCGCATTCCCAAAGGACTTCCCGGTGCCGCTCCCTCCCGACAAGGACGTGTTCGGGCGCGGCGGGGCCGCAGTGATCGAACCCTCCTCCGGGGATGTCATCGCTGGGCCTCTGTACGGCGAGGAGGGCATCGTCGAGGCTGAGTGTGACCTGCGCCGCGGCCTGCACGCCAAGCGATGGTTCGACGCGGTGGGGCACTACAGCCGCGAGGAC
>DASYFZ010000591.1:0-2335 GCA_036000295.1 Solirubrobacteraceae bacterium | reverse complement strand
CTGCCTCCGCAGAGGATCGCGACCGTCGGCTTAGCGGGGCCGTTCACGCCGCGGATTATCCAATCAGAGGGCCGGCGGGTAGCATCCGGGCGCGGTGGGCACTATCGCCAACCCAGAGATCTTCAAGGCCTACGACATCCGTGGGGTCCACGGAAGCGACTTCGACGAGGACGTCGCCCAGCAGATCGGACGCGCGTTCGTTCGGGTGATCGCCGCGCTCGAGGACAAGCCGGCATCGGAGCTGAGGCTGGGGCTCGGGCACGACATGCGCCTGACCGCGCCCGACATGGCGGCCGCCTATCGCGACGGCATGTGCAGCGAGGGCGCCCACGTCCTGGACGCGGGCGAGGTGGCAACCGAGGTGCTCTATTACCTGGTCGGGTCCAGGGAGCTCGACGGCGGGCTGATGTGCACTGCGTCGCACAATCCCAAGCGCTACACCGGCGCCAAGCTCGTCAAGCGCGGTGCGATCGCGCTGTCGGGTGATGCCGGCATCGGCGACGTCAAGGCGCGGATCGAGGAAGGGCTCGGCGACGCCCCGGGCGGCGGGAGCGTTGAGAACGTCTCTGTCTGGGACGAGTTTCACGAGGCCGCTCTGAAGTTCATCGATCCCAGTGTGATCAAGCCGCTCAAGGTCGTAGTCGACGGTGGAAACGGCATGGCCGGCCCGATGGTCGGGCCGATCCTCGAGCGCCTCGGACTCGACCTGATCGAGGCCTACTTCAAGCCCGACGGCAACTTCCCCGATCACGAGCCGAATCCGCTGCTGCCGGAGAATCGGGAGTTCATCATGCGCGAGGTCGTCGACAAGGGCGCCGACCTCGGGATCGCGTGGGACGGCGACGCCGACCGGTGCTTCTTCATCGACGAGAAGGGCGCGTTCATCGACGGCGACTTCATGACCGCACTGCTCGCCGAGTCGATGCTCGCCAAGCAGCCCAAATCGACGATCCTCTACGACGTCCGGGCGAGCCGGGCAGTCGCCGACGTCGTCGAGGGCGCCGGCGGCCGAGCGCTCATGAACCGCGTCGGCCACGCGTTCTTCAAGACGCGGATGCGCGAGGAGCACGCCATCTTCGGCGGCGAGGTGTCGGGCCACTACTACTTCCACGACTTCTATTGCGCGGATTCCGGGACGATCCCGGCGCTGTTGATGCTCGAGCTGCTGTCGTCGCGAGGCGCAAAGCCGTCAGACCTGCTCGAGCCCTACAGGTCGCGCTACTTCATCTCCGGGGAGATCAACTCAGAGGTCGACAACGCGGACGCCAAGATCGAGGAGCTGGCCTCGCGCTATTCCGACGCGCGCCAGTACCGCCTCGACGGGCTATCGGTCGAGTACGAAGACTGGCACTTCAACGTGCGGCCCTCCAACACCGAGCCGTTGCTGCGGCTGTGCCTAGAGTCGCTGCGCTCTGCGGAGGACATGGAGCGCCGGCGCGACGAGGTGCTCGCCGTGATCCGTTCTTGAGCGCGCCGCCGCAGCCCGCACCGAGCGCCGAGGAAGCGCTCGCGCTTGCCGCCCGGGCCGGCATCCACCGTCTGGCTGTGCCGACCCCGTTCCTGGTGGGGCGCGTCAACTGCTACCTGATCGAGGACCGGCCGCTGACGCTCGTGGACACCGGCCCGAACTCGGGGAAGTCGCTGGACGAGCTCGAGCGCGCGGTCGCCGAGCACGGCCACGCGATCGAGGACCTCGAGCTGATCGTTCTCACCCACCAGCACATGGACCACATCGGCCTGCTCGAGATCCTCGCCCGCCGCTCCGGCGCCGAGGTCGCCGCGCTGAGCTCGCTCGGTCCGTACCTCGAGAACTTCGCCTCCAGCGCCACGGAAGACGACCAGTTCTCCCAGGCGATCATGCGCCGCCATGGGATCCCGTACGACATCTCGATCGCGCTCGGCTCGGTCGGGGCGTCGTTCAGGGCGTTCGGGTCGAGCGGCAAGGTGACCCGTCCGCTCCGCGACGGCGACGAGCTGGCGTTCGCCGACCGGACGCTGCGCGCCCTGCACCGGCCTGGCCACAGCCCGTCGGACACGATCTTCTGGGACGAGTCCCGCTCGCTGCTGATCTGCGGCGACCACCTGCTCGCTCATATCTCGTCCAACCCGCTGATCTCACGGCCGCTCGATGGAGATGCCTCGACCGCCCGACCGCAGGCCCTGGTGCAGTACATCGAGTCGATGCGGGCGACGCGCGAGCTCCCGGCGCGGATCGTGCTCACCGGCCACGGCGAGCCCGTCGTCGACCACGTCGCGCTGATCGACGACCGCCTGCGGATGCACCGGCGTCGGGCGCGCAAGTTCCTGCGGCTGCTGCAGTCGGAGCCGCTGACGG
>DASYFZ010000572.1:0-2787 GCA_036000295.1 Solirubrobacteraceae bacterium | reverse complement strand
CCGAGCGTCGCCCACTGCGCCTTGACCGTGGCGCCGAGCTGCTCGATCTCGCGATTGACCTCTTTGATGCGGCCTGGGTTGTTCTTGATCGTCTGGACGCCTTCGGGGGTGAGCGTTGACAGCATGATGTAGGTCGGCACGGTCGCCTCCTTCTCGGTGGTGGACCGGATCGTGGGTCGAGTGACTTCTACCAGTAATCTCCGGCCGCAGGCAGGGGGTTGCACGATGGCATTACCGGAGACCAGATTCGCAAGAGCCGGCGAGCTCAGCATCGCCTACCAGGTCGTTGGCGAAGGCGACGTCGACGTGATCCTGGTGCCGCAGTGGCTGTCGAACATCGAGGAGTACTGGGAGCACCCGTCGGCCTCTTATTTCCTGCGCCGGATCGCCTCGTTCAGCAGGCTGATCATGTTCGACAAGCGCGGAAGCGGGCTGTCTGACCCCGTCCCCACGACGCAGACGCTCGAGGAACGGATGGACGACGTGCTGGCGGTGATGGACGCCGTCGGCTCCGAGCGCGCGGTCTTGTTCGGCCCCTCGGAGGGCGGTCCGATGGCGGCGCTGTTCGCGGCCACCTACCCCGAGCGATGCGTCAGCCTCGTCCTCTACGGAGCGTGCGCGCGGTGGCTCGAGGCCCCCGACTATCCCGAGGGCCGGCCGCCGGCGCTGGTCGCCGCCATCGGCAAGCACTGGGTCGACGGATGGGGGTCCGGCGCGTCGCTGAACGTGCTCGCGCCCTCGCTCGCCCAGGACACCGGCTTTAGGCGCTGGTGGGGGCACTTCGAGCGCCACTCCGTGCGCCCCGGGATGGTGCGTCCGATCCTCGAGACGATCAACGCCCTCGATGTGCGCGCAGTGCTGCCGGCGATCCAGGTCCCGACGCTGATCATCCACCGCCGGGGCGATCGCCTCGTCGACGTCGCCAACGGCCGTTACCTGGCCGCCAACATCCCGGGGGCGCGCTACCTCGAGCTGCCCGGCGACGACCACATCTACTTCGCCGGCGACGCCGACGCGCTGCTCGACGAGATCGAGGAGTTCGTCACCGGCGCGCGCGGCACCCACGACCCCGACCGCGTCCTTGCGACGGTGATGTTCACCGACATCGTCAGCTCCACCGAGCACGCGGCGCGCCTGGGCGACCGGCGCTGGCAGCTCTTGATGTCAGACCACGACGAGTTGTTCTCAAATCAGATCTCGGTCTACCGGGGCCGCACGATTCGCAGTACCGGCGACGGCGTGTTCGCGTCGTTCGACGGCCCCGCGCGCGCGATCCGCTGCGCGCTTTCACTGGTCGAGGCGGCCCGCCGCCTGGACGTGGAGATCCGCGCCGGCCTGCACACCGGCGAGTGCGAGCTCGCCGGCGACGACCTCGCGGGAGTCACCGTGCACATCGGCGCGCGGATCGCCGACCTCGCCGAGCCGCACCAGGTGCTCGTGTCCGGCACCGTGCGCGACCTCGTGGTCGGCTCGAACATCCCGTTCACGTCGCGCGGCACCCGGGCACTGAAAGGCGTGCCGGGCGAATGGCCGCTCTACATGGTTGATAGGCCGGGGCACGAGGCCCCGGCCTGAGATTTGGCTTACTCGGCTGCCGCTGGAGCGGCGATTTCGGCGCGCTCGAGCACCAGGTCGCCGTCGGCAGCGTCGACAACAACCGTGTCGCCGGGCGCGAACCGGCCCTCGAGGATCGCCAGCGCGAGCCGGTCGACCAGCCGCTTCTGGATCACCCGCTTGAGCGGGCGGGCACCGTAGGTCGGGTCGTAACCCAGGTTCCCCAGCAGCGTCCTGGCGTTGTCGGTCAACTCCACCTCGATGTCGCGCTCGCGCACGCGCGTGACCAAGCGCTCGACCTGGATGTCGACGATCTCGCCGATCTGCTCGCGTGAGAGGGGGTCGAACTCGACGATGTCATCGAGGCGGTTGATGAACTCGGGCTTGAAGTGAGCCTCGACGCCCGCGCGACCGCCCGGGATGTTCGAGGTCATGATCAGCACGGTGTTCTTGAACGACACGGTGCGGCCTTGGCCGTCGGTCAAACGGCCGTCGTCCATCACCTGAAGCAGCGCGTTGAACACGTCGGGGTGGGCCTTCTCGATCTCGTCGAGCAGGACCACCGAGTAGGGCCGGCGGCGCACCGCCTCGGTCAGCTGACCGCCCTCCTCGTAGCCGACGTAGCCCGGAGGCGCGCCGACCAGCCGCGACACCGAGTGCTTCTCCATGTACTCCGACATGTCGATGCGCACGATCGCGTCCTGGGTGTCGAACATGAACTCGGCGAGCGCGCGGGCCAACTCGGTCTTGCCGACGCCGGTCGGTCCGAGGAACAGGAACGTGCCGATCGGACGGTCGGGGTCCTGGAGGCCCGCACGCGAGCGCCGCAGCGCCGACGACACCGCCTCAACCGCCTCGTCCTGGCCGATCACCCGCCGGTGCAGCCGCTCCTCCATGTGCACGAGCTTCTCGATCTCGCCCTCCATCAGGCGCGAGACCGGGATCCCGGTCCACTTGGCGACGACCTCGGCGACGTCATCGGAGTCGACGACGTCCTTCAGGAACTTCGCCTCGGGCGCGGCGCCTGAGGCCTCGGCTGACTCGGCCTGCTCAAGCTGCTTCTCGAGGTCGGGGATCGTCCCGTACTGGAGCTCGGCGGCACGCCCGAGATCGGACTCGCGCTGAGCGCGCTCGAGCTCGGTCTTGGCCTGGTCGAGCTTCTCCTGAAGCGCGGCGACCGCGCCGACGGTCTCCTTCTCGCGCTGCCACTCGGCGTGCATCGCGTCCGAGCGC
>DASYFZ010000571.1:0-5743 GCA_036000295.1 Solirubrobacteraceae bacterium | reverse complement strand
GATGAACTGCATCCATCCGACGGCCCCGGCCGTGGAGACCGACAGGTTGCGTCCGTAGTCGGTCTCGATCTCGTTGATCGCCGCGAGGATCTGCCACGGCACGTTGTACTGAATGCCCGCCGCCTGATAGATCGGCAGCAGAAACGGCGGGATCCGGAAGCTGTCGATGAAGAAGTTGGGTACGCCGATCGGCGCGGCGCCCGGTAGCGCGAAGGAGAAGCTCGGGTTCGACGGCGTTGGGACGCCGCTGCTCGTCCGCTGCGGCGGGTTCGAGGACTTGGCCGGCTTCTTCTGCTTGTTCTTGCCCGACGATTTGCCCGATCCATGTGATCCGACCGTGCCCGCCGGCGAGGGATGGTTGGACGGCTGCTGGGACTTGCCCGGGGAGCTCGGCTTGGGCGCCGTGGTCGTCGGAGTAGTCGTCGGAGTGGTCGACGTCGTGGTCTGCGACTTCTTCCCCGAGCCGCCGGTGGTGGTCGTTTGCGAGCCGGTCGTGGTGGTGGTCGTCGTGCTCGGTGTGCTCGTCGTCGGCACGGTCACCGTAGGCGTCGTGACCGGCGGCGGACAGACGCTCGAGATCAGCGTCGCTCCGGCCGGCAGCGCCGCACCGGGCGGCAGCTGGAGCTGCACGACCTGCCCCGTGATGGTGCGCACCGTGACCGTGCAGTCGGCAGCTTCTGCCACGGGAATCGCGGCCAGGCCCATCACGGTCCCAAACGAAGCGACCGCAGCGACAGCAATCCTGAGCTTCCTGCTTCTCAACACTCTCGGCTTCGTCCTCCCGCCATTTACAACGCGCATGTCAATAGGGCCGCGGCCGATTGCGGCGTAGAGGGGACGCTACTGAGTGGTCTGGCGCTTTGCAACGATCAACCGTCGCGCGAAATGGGGGTGTCAGGCGGTTCATGGCATCAGTTGGCTGCGCGCTTTGGCGCCGCCTCGACCTGTCTATCGGCGCGACCAAGGCGACACCGTAGCTTTGGATGATCCGTCTAAGCGCCACATAAGGGTAAACCTCAGGGTGAGAGTCGGCTAAATCGCCGGGTCGTCGTTAGAGTGCGAACGGATGAGCGAAGACATGGGCCTGCGGGAGCGTGCTACCCGCCATGGCGAAGAAGCCATCGGCAAGCTTGCATCTGAATTGCTCGAGAACCCGATCGTGAGCGGCGCGCTGTCGGCCGCATTCGAGACGCGCGAGCGCGCGCTGCGCGCACAGGAGGCCGCGATGGGGGCCCTGAACCTGCCCTCTGCAAGCGATCTGGAGCGCCTGACCCGCCGCCTGCGCGGGGTCTCGCAGCGCCTCGAGGGGATCGAGGACGGCCTCGATCGGCTCGAGCAGCGACTGGACGACCTCAACGCGGCCACCTCGCTCGACCGCCGCCTCTCGGCCATCGAAGAGCGCCTGGAGCGGATCGAGGCCTCAGTCAAGAAGCCTGCCCGGGCCACCCGCCCGCCCAAGGCCGCGGCGCCCAAGCCCGCCTCGCCGAAGCCGGCCGCCACCGAGGATGCGGCGCCGGGCTCGCCGGGCGCGGACGCCGCAGAGCGGCCCTACTGAGTCGCCCCGGCGGCGCTCGCCAGCGCCGTCAGTCCCAGCAGCGCAGCCGCGCCGAGGCGATGCTCGGCCGCCTGTAGCTCCTCGGTCCCGATTCGGACCCGCTCGCCGGTCAGCAGATCCGAGACGACCAGCAGCGCACCGGCCTCAAACCCGCGCCGCGCGCCCAGCGCGAACAGCGTCGAGCTCTCCATCTCGACGGCCAGCGCGCCCGCAGCGATCCAGCCGGCCTCCGGCTCCCGGGGGTCGTCGTAGAACAGGTCGGTGGAGACGACGGGGCCTCGACGCGCCTCGGTCAACGCCGCCAGCGCCTCGAGCAGAGCAGGGCTTGCCGGCACGCGGCCGTCGACGCCGAGCGCGCGGCTGGTGCCGTCGTCGCCGATCGCCTCGGTGACCACGATCAGGTCGCCGAGCTCGAGGCCGTCCCGCAGAGCCCCGCAGGTCCCGACCCGGAGCATCGTGGCGGCGCCGAGATCGGCGAGCTCGCAGATCACGATCGCCGCGCTCGGTCCTCCCATTCCCGTGCTCTGGATCGTCAGCGGTTCGCCGTCGGTAGCGGTGCCCGAGTAGCCCCACAGGCCCCGGTGATGGTTGAACATCTTCGGCGCGTCGAGCAGGGACTGCGCCAGCAGCAGCGCCCGGCCGGGATCGCCTGGCAGCAGCACGCGCGGCGCCAATGGCGCCGTTGGTTGCAGATGGATCGGGGCGGTCATCGGCGCGAGGTTATATCCCTGCCGTCGAGTTGACAGACGGCCCGCGGACGAGTAGACCTTCGACATCGAATACGGCAAAAGGCCGGAACGTGGGCGCGTCCCCATCAGCGGGTGTCGCGTGCGCGAGGCGCCGCCGGAAACGTGACGAGCGCCAACGGCCGACGCAGCGGGCCGTTACGCCCGCGGGCGGCGAGGGTCCGGACTCTCACCGGGCTCCCGCCGCCGACTATTCGATGGCCTCCAGTCTCACGTGATGCCCAAGGACGTCAGCCGCGATCCGTCCGACGAGCCGAGCCTGTCGCTCAAGGAAGCGGCCGAGCGGGTCGGCGTGAGTGCGGCCACGCTGAGGCGCTGGGCACGCGAGGGCCTGATCCCCAGCTACCACGGCGGCTGGTCCCCCGGTGCGGTCGGTCACGCCCGGATCGTGGCCAGGCTGCGCGAACGCGGCCATTCGATCGAGGACATCCGTCGCGCGACCGAGGACGGCCGGCTCGCCTTCGGGTACATGGAGGCGCTGTTCCCGGCCGACGAGCACGCGTACTCGCTCAAGCGCGCCGCCAAGGAGACCGGGCTCGAGCCGGCGCTGGTAGAGCGCATCGTCAGCGCGCTTGGCCTCAGCCCCGAGCAGGCCGAGGCGATGACCGAGCAGGACGTGCAGCTGCTCCGATACGTGGAGGCGGTGCTGTCGGCCGGGCTGCCGCTGGTCGCGATGCTGCAGCTCGTCCGCGTCTACGGGCAGGCGATGGCGCAGGTGGCCGACGCGGAGGTCCGCTTGTTTCACCTCTACGTGCACGAGCCGCTGATGCGTTCGGGCGTGACCGGGATCGAGACCGCGGAGGAGATGCTCGATCTCACGCGCGAGGTGCTGCCGCTCGCCTCGCCGGTCATGGACCATGTCCATCAGCGCTTCCTCCAGCACTTCGTCGAGCAGGACGTGATCGGTCATATGGAGACCGACCTCGACGGCGACGCCGACCTCGGTCGGATGCGCGTCGTGATCGCATTCGCGGACCTCGCCGGGTATACGCGGTTGACCGAGGAGCAGGGCGAGCTCGAGGCGGTGGATGCCGTCGAGCGGTTCGTGGAGGGCGTCGAGGCGTCGTTGCCCCACGAGGCCCGCGTGATCAAGACGATCGGAGACGAGGTGATGATCGTGGGCTCGGACCCAGCCGCACTGACGAACTGGGCCGTCGAGTTTCAGCGGGCAGATCGCGATCGGCCGCCGGCGCGCATCGGCATCCACTACGGCCGTGCGCTGTACCGCGATGGTGACTACTACGGCCGCGATGTCAACATCGCCTCGCGGATCGGTGCCCGGGCGGGCGCGGGCGAGGTGCTGGTCACCCGGCCGGTCGTCGAGCAGGCCGACGGCGCTGCGCTCGAGTTCGAACGGATCGCCGAAGTGCGGCTGAAGGGGTTCACCGCCGCCACGGAGATCTTCATCGCGCACGCGCGCGAAGATGACCCGGAGTGAGCGTGGCGCTGGAAGCCGAGATCGAGCAGCGGGTCCGAGCGTCCGGCCTGGTCGTCGCCGGACGCCCCGTCGTCGTGCTGCTGTCCGGCGGGCGCGACTCGACCTGCCTGCTCGACCTGGCGGTCGTGATCGCCGGTCGCGAGTCGGTGATCGCGCTGCATCTCAATTACGGGCTGCGCGACGCCGCCGACGCCGACGAGCGCCATTGCGCCGAGCTGTGCTCGCGGCTGGGGGTGGCGCTCGAGGTACGGCGGCCGGCGCGCCCCGAGCGCGGGAACCTGCAGGCCTGGGCGCGCGACGAGCGTTACGGGGCGGCGGCGCAGATCGCGCTCTCACGCGGAGGCGACGTCGCGGCCGGGCACACCGCCACCGACCAGGTGGAGACGATCCTGTACCGGCTTGCTTCGTCTCCCAGCCGGCGGGCTCTGCTCGGCATGCGCCCGCGCGAGGGCCTGCTCGTGCGGCCGCTGCTCGAGTTCACGCGCGAGCAGACGGCCACGTATTGCACCGCGCGCGGGCTGACGTGGCGCGAGGACGAGAGCAACGACTCCGACGCCTACGCCCGCAACCGGATCCGGTCCGCGCTCGTGCCGGCGCTGGAGGCGGTGCATCCGGGCGCTGTGGAGAACGTGATCGCGGTCTCCGAGATCCTGCGCGACGAGGCTGCAGTGCTCGACGCGCTGGTCGACGAGGTGCTGGAGCGAGCTGACCGTGTGGAGCTCTCGCGGTTGCGCGGGGTGGAGCCGGCGCTGGCTCGTCTGGTCGTGCAGCGGCTGGCTGACCGCGCCGCCGGCGGCCCCGCGCCCGGAGTGGCCCGGCGCGCGGCCGAGATCCTGGCGCTCGACGAGCACGGGACCGCGCAGCTGGACACCGGCGGGGGCGTCGTCGCGATCGCCGAGTACGGCGTGCTGCGGTTCGAGAGTGGTGCCTCGCGGTCGGCCGGAACGACGCCCGAGCCGGTGCTCCTGGCGATCCCGGGCAGCGCCATGTTCGGCGGCCAGGAGGTCCGATGTGAGCTCGGAGCGCCCGCGCGCGAGCCGGGCGTCGTCGATCGAGCGGCCCTCGGTGACGACCTGCTGGTGCGATCGTGGCGGGCCGGTGACCGGATGGCGCCGCTTGGGCTTCACGGTTCCAAGAGCCTCCAGGATCTGTTCACGGCGCGCAGGGTCCCGAGGCGCGAGCGCGGCGCTGTCCCGGTGGTCGAGTCAGGAGGCGAGATCGTGTGGGTGGCGGGCGTCGCCACCTCCGAGCACTTCAAGGTCACCGACTCGACCGCGCAGGCGGTCAGGCTGAGTGCGTCCCGCCCTGGCGCGCGACCCGATCGACCGCCTCGTTCATAAGATGGCCAGCGTGGACGACGACGCAATCGGGGAGATCCTGGTCGGAGCCGAGGACCTCGAGCGGCGTGTACGGGAGCTGGCGGCCGACGTGTCGCGAGACTACGCGGGCAAGGACCTCGTGCTGGTGGGCGTGCTCAAGGGCGCCGTGTTCTTCCTGTCTGACCTGATGCGCCACCTCGACCTGCAGTGCGAGGTGGACTTCATGGCCGTGGCGTCGTACGGCTCGGCGACCAAGTCCTCGGGCGTGGTTCGGATCCTGAAGGACCTAGACGCGGTGATTGAGGGGCGAGACGTCCTGATCGTCGAGGACATCGTCGATTCGGGGCTGACCTTGCAATATCTGTTGCGAAATCTCGCCGGAAGAAATCCGCGCTCGTTGGAGGTCTGCGCGCTTCTGATCAAGCCCGAGCGCCGCAAGGTCGATCTCCACACGCGATACGTCGGATTCGAGATTCCCAATACGTTTGCAATCGGTTACGGGCTGGACTACGGCGAGCGGTACCGCAACTTGCCGTTTGTGGCGGCGTTGAAGGAATGAGCGCGTCGCCGCGTTAGTACTTGGATGGGCCCCCAAATCGACCCAATTAGCCTCGCCGGAGGCTCAAACCTAGCTGCTAGGCTTGATGATTCCGCTTCCAAGCCGGCGCACGGTGAGCGCGAACTT
>DASYFZ010000511.1:0-6356 GCA_036000295.1 Solirubrobacteraceae bacterium | reverse complement strand
TCACTCGCGTTCGATGCCCACGAGGAGGTCGGCGCCGGCGGGCACTTCCTCGGAGCCGCGCACACGCTCGAGCGCTTTCGCGAGTGCTTCTACCGCCCGCTGCTCTCTTCGACGGAGAACTTCGACCGCTGGACCAAGCGGGGTGCACGCGACACGACCGCCCGCGCCGGCGAGATCTGGCGCGAAACGCTCGAGTCTTACGAGCAGCCGCCACTCGACGACGCGATCCGGTCCGAGCTCGAGGAGTTCGTGGTGCGCCGCCGCGCCGAGCTCGGCGACTGAGCCAGCTTGAATCGCTTCGCTGTCAGGGGAGCGCTGCGACCCTCATTGCAGTCCGAGATTGATGACGCGGGTCCCCCAGTTCCTGGCACCGTCGGTCGTCTGGCTGGCCTTTGGTGGCACGTACTCGGTCGCCATCCACAGCGACGTCCCTGAGGGATCGAGGACCGCCCAGGAGTAGTCGCCCCACCTGGTCGCGTTCGGGTCATAGTTGGTGGTCCCGGCAGCGGCAACATTGATGGTGCCGAATGAGGTCGCGCCGCTCGGGAGCACCGAGTAAGCGGCGCTGGGGAACCGGCGTGCCCCCGACAGAGTCATGACCATCCCGACGTCACCGGCGGGCGTGGCCTGGATGGCCGGGTACAGGACGTAGTTGCCCGAGAGTGACACGTAGCCCTGGTGGCGGACCTGTGCCGCGGAGATGACTCCGTTGGAAACGTTTGGGTGCACGTCAAACCATGCGGCGCCGGCGCGCGCTTCAGTGTCATTAGGGATCGTGACCGACGTGTCCAGGGCACCCCACAACTCTCCGTTGATGTACTGGACCTGCTGCATCCGGTCGTCGCCGGAGTCGAGCAAGCTCGCGCTGCCCTTCTGCTCTGCTCCCGGCGGAACGCCGTAAGCCTCGGACGTGATCACGACGTTCGAGAGGGTGGGCGTGCCACCCGTCGCCACGACCTGTGGGTTTGTCAGCGCCCACACTCCCAGGCGCTGATCGAACGTGCCGTTCGGATCCAGGGAGTCCATGAAGAACTCAGCCTTGGGTGCCCCGGTGGTGATCGCCGGCTGGACGGATGCGGCGACGCTTCCGTCGCTGTTTGTCAACTTGTCGAAGTGGACGAAGTGCGCCGGGCTGCTGGGAGGCTGGAACCCTGGCGTCGTCAGATCGCTCTTGGCGATGGCGTAAATCTGAGCGCCGTTGAACTGCGGACCGAGAATCGAGAACTCATTCGTCGAGACGTACACGTTGGACTTGTCGATACCGAGCAGCGGCTGATCGCCGAAGCACGGGCAACCCGGATGCTTCGGGCCGGTCTTCCCGCCAATGTCGGTGGTGTCGATCCGGTACACCGTCCATAGCTTTGTCGGGTCGCCGGATGTGTTTACGGCCAGATCGATGCGCGACGTGGTGTTGTCGGCGCTGATGAACAGAATCACCGCAAACCATGTGTTGGTGGCCGCGTCGTACTGGCACCGCGGGTCACTGGTGAACTCAGTCAGCCCCTCATCAAACGGCCCATTCACGTTGAAAGGCCCGGTGACCACGGTGCCATTGGGCTTGTAGACCGTGTATGCGGAGTTGACCATCTCGACAACGAACCCGTTGCCGGCGCACAGGCCTTGGTCGGGCGGCTCGAACTCCTGACCGAAGTTCGTCACCTCGCTGTCGCGGCTGCTCGTGCCATTGAAGTTGGCCAGCAGCGACGGGGTGGTGGCGGCGACAGTCTGCCCGCTCGCCTGCGGTGTGCGCGACACCAGCGGCGCGGCCGCGGAGACACTATGTGGAATCCGCCGGACCCCGCGGATCGGCGACAACGCCAGAGATCGTGCGCCCGCCGAAGCCACGACTCCCCCCGGGGTGACGGTCCCCGTGGTCGCGCTCGCGTGAATGCGAGAGGCTGAGCCCGTTGACAAGGCCCCCGGGGCTAACACCAGAGCCAGGGCTAGCACCAACGCCATCGACCAGGCAAAACGTGTCCGTGTCCGCACGACGACCTCCTTGGCAGCGACCGATCAGGCCGATCCTATGCCAACCCCTATTCGGATCGCAACGTTGCGTTAGGTTGCCTCCGGGTGCAACATTGACCACGTGCGATTGAAGCTACTCGTCGCGCTCCTGATCGTCGTCGGGCCCGTGCTTGCCATCGACGCGACGAGTGACGCGCAGTCTCGACCCGACTCGGGGGTCCGGGGCCTGGCCCTGTACGGGCCCACCTGCCCGGTGCAGCGACCGGGCCGCACCTGCGTGCGCCCCTACGCGGCCTGGATCACGATCCGCCGCGAGCCGAAGGGAACCGTCGCTGCGCGCGTGCATGCCGGCTCCGACGGACGCTTCACGGCCCGTCTGCGCGCCGGCCAGTACCTGCTCGTGCCGCGTAACGGCAAGCCGTTCCCGCGCGCCAAGTCGCAGTCCGTGTCCGTTCGGCCCCACCACTTCACCACCGTCACGATCCGTTTTGACAGCGGCATCCGATAGGCGCCGGCTCGCTCACCCGTTGACCGAGAAGCTCGAGTCCGGGTTGATCTCCCGAAGCCGTGAGTAGAACCCGGCGTCGAGGCCGACGCCGGTATAGGCCGCCTTGACGTTGACCGGATCGTGATCGTGGTCGTGGCCGCCCTCGACGCGCTCGATCAGCTCCGCCATCAGATGCCCTACGACCGGAGCGTTCTTGAACTGATTGCCGCTGGTTCCGATCGCCATGTAGAAGCCGCCGAGGTCGGAGCGGTCGTAGATCGGGATCCAGTCGTCGGAGACGTCGTAGAGGTCGACGATGCCCTTGCGCTCGTGCGGGATGGGGAGGCTCGGGATCCGGCGCGCGAGCCGGTAGACCTGCGCCTCCCACTGCGCCTCGGTGACGTTGCGGTCGTAGCGGTCCGGATCGTCCACCCACATGCGCGGGTCGCAGTCGGGATCCTCTGACCCGATCAGGATGTGGTTGCCCGACTCCGGTCGGAAGTAGATCCCGGTATCCCCGTCGGACGTGTGAAAGCCGTCGGCCTCGAAGTCGAAGTCCGGCGGCGAGGGGACGTGGTGGACCTCGTGACGCAGCGGGCGGGTCTTGACGTTCATCGTCTGCTCGACGCCTGCCATGCGGTTGATCACGAACGAGTGCGGTCCCGCGACATTGACCACGATCCGCGCGTCGATCTGATGCCCCGTGCTCAGCGTGACGCCGCGCACGCGGCCGTCGGATTGACGGATCTCACCGACCTCGGCCTTGAACATGAACTTGCCGCCGCGCGCCTCGCTGGCGCGCTGCAGGTTGTGGGTGGCCAGCTGTGGATCGTTGACGTATCCGGAACCGGGCGTGTAGATCGCGCCGTCGAGATCCCCCTCTGGCTGGTCCCAGAAGTGCGGATCGCTCGGGCGCTTGGGCGGCCAGAACGCACCCGTGTCGTAGATCGGAATCCGGCGGCGCAGCTCGGCGTTGTCCCACAGCTCGTGCTCGACGCCAAGCTCGCGGTAGTGGCGCAGCACCTTCTCGTGGTGACCGGTGCCGCTGCCCAGCAGCACCGTCCCCGACTGCATGTACTTCGCCAGCCCCGACTCGTCGTCATCGCCGACGTACTGCGGCCAGTCCTGCCAGTAGAAGAACCCCTCGTACGCCATCGCCACGCCCTCGCGCGACGAGTAGTGGGCGCGCACGATCGAGCAGGAGTTGCTCGTCGGCCCGTAGCCCGCGGCTGGGAGCTTGTCGATGTTCAGCGTGCGGTATCCGCGCTTGCTGAGCTCAAAGGCGATCGAGGCTCCGATCACCCCCGCCCCGATGATGATCGCGTCGACTTCCTCGGACATGCCCCTCCTCGCCACGAACTGGACGGCGCCGCAGCGCCGGATTAGACTAGTAGTCTATGACTCATATATCAGGCGGGTGGGATCGCCGATCGAGTCGTATCGAGGAGGGCGGCGCGTGACCACGCAGCAGGCCGGCGCCCCACGTGAGCTGCTCGCCGACCGAGCCTACGTCCAGCTGCGCGACCTGATCATCACGCTGCGGATCCGGCCGGGCGATCCGATCGACGAAGACCGGCTCGGCGAAGCGCTGCAGATGGGGCGCACGCCGGTGCGCGAGGCGGTCAAGCGCCTCGCGCTCGAGAACCTCGTGACGGTGTATCCGCGGCGCGGCACGTTCGCGTCGGACATCAACATCACCGACCTGACCCACATCTCTGAGGTGCGGGTCGTATTGGAGGCCCACGCCGCCTACCGCGCCGCCGAGCGGATCACCGACGCGCAACGCGTCGAGCTGGCCGAGCTGCTCGACGAGCTGTCGCGCAGCCAGGGCTCAGACGACGGTGAGGCTTTGATGGCGCTGGATGCCCGCGTGCATCGCTTCATCCATCGCTGCACCGGCAATCCGTACCTCGAGGAGACGCTGGGCCGCTACTTCAACCTCTCGCTTCGCATCTGGCACCTGGTGATCGACCGCCTCCCGCACCTGTTCGCGCGCGTGCACGAGCACGACGACGTGCTGCATGCGATCGCCGGCGGGGACGCGACCCGCGCCAGCGACATCCTCGTCGAGCACATCACGACGTTCGAGCGCGAGATCCGCACTGTGCTCTAGTACACGTGGCCGGGAATTCTGGTCGGAATTGGCGAGTGGCTGGGCGTGACTGAGGCCGCACGTGGGATGAGTCGATGCCGAAGCATCGGCGATTCCCACGGGCGGGCTCAGGCGCGTCCAGACGCCGCCAAAACGACCAGAATTCGCGGACGCGTGTACCTAGCGGGTGCGAGGCGTCAGCACCACGGTCTGCAGCTCGGTGAACGAGTGCATCACGTGGGCGCCGCCGACACGGCCAATGCCGCTGTCCGAGCCCGAACGCCCACCGAACGGAAGATGAGCTTCCCAGTAGTTGCTGGACTCGTTGATGTTCACCCAGCCGGTCCGGACGCGGTCGGCGAACTCCAGCCCGGCGCCCAGGTCGGCGGTGAAGATCGCCGCGAGCAGGCCGTACGGGGACGAGTTGGCCATCGTGATCGCGTCCTGCAGCGAATCGATCGAGACGACCGGAGCGATCGGGCCGAACGTCTCCTCGACCGCCACGCGCGAATCGGCCGGGACGTCTGACAGCACGGTCGGCTCCCAGTACAGCGAGGTCGGGAACCCGCTCGCGCGCGAACCACCTGTGACGACGCTCGCCCCGCGCTCCACCGCGTCGCCGACGTGCTCGTCCATCTTCTGCGCCACCGGCTCGTTGTTCACCGGTCCCATCGTCGTCGCATCGTCGAACGGGTCGCCGAGCAGGATCCGCTCGGTGACGCGCCGCGCCAGCAGCTCGACGAACTCGTCCTTGACCTCGCGATGCACGAGCAGCCGCTCGCCCGCGGTGCAGCTCTGACCAGCGCACAGGTAGCACGCCGTCAGCGTCGCGTCGACCGCCGCCTCGACGTCGGCGTCGTCCATCACCACCAGCGGCCCGTTGCCGCCCATCTCCAGCAGCGCGGCCTTGCCGGCGGCGGCCTGCGCGACCAGCCGGCCGGTCGCGGTCGAGCCGATGAACGCAACTCCGTTGGTGCCCGGGTTGCGCGCGATCTCGTCGCCCACGACCGGGCCGGGACCGGTCACCAGGTTGAACACGCCCGGCGGCAGGTCGGCGTCGGCGATGCAGCGCGCAAGCGCGACGGCGCACACCGCGGTCGACGGCGCCGGCGTCCACACGACGGGGTTGCCGCACGCCAGCGCGGGCGCCACGAGCTCGGCCGGCATCGTGTAAGGCCAGTTCCACGGGCTGATCACGCCCACCACCCCGCGCGGGCGCCGGACCAGGAACACGCGCTTGCCCGGCGAGAACGAGTTCGGCAGCTCGCCGCCCAGCCGCTTTGCGTCCTCAGCAGCCATGTGCCAGTACTCGACGAGCTCGTCGACCTCGTCGTATGCCTCCGCACGCAGCGGCTTGCCCTGATCGACGGTCAGCGTGCGCGCGAGCTCATCCCGGCGCGACTCGATCACCTCCGCGACCGCCACCATCTTCGCGGCGCGCTCGAATGCAGTCGGACGCGCCCATCCGTCGGCCGCCGTGCGCGCGGCTTCGATCGCCTGCCGCGCATCGTCGCGATCGCCCTGTGGGACCGTCCCGATCACCTCGCCGGTGGCCGGGCTGCTCGCCTCGAACGTTTCGCCGGTGGCGCTCGCGCGCCAGTCGCCGCCGACGAACATCAGCTGCTCGGTGGTGGTCGCCATTGCCCCGTCCCTCCTCGCCGGGGTCGCCGAGGAAGCTCCGGCCCCGATCGCGTTGACTTTGGTCAGACAACTGATATATAACAGCGCGATCAGGATCGGGTCAATGGCTCAGGAGAGAGCGCGCGACAACGTCGCGCACGCGACCGTGGTACTTCGTACAAGCCGCGC
>DASYFZ010000502.1:0-3933 GCA_036000295.1 Solirubrobacteraceae bacterium | reverse complement strand
CACGCCGCGCTCCTGCAGCACCTCAACCTGGCGCCGCGTCACCTGCTCGCGGTACTCCGCATGCGTGTAGGGCTTGCGCTCGAGGTAGAGGTTCTTCGGGTAGATCGGCTGCTCGTAGATCAGCTGGTACTGCTCGGTCGTGAGGTCCTTCATCCAGTTGTCCCACTGCGCGGTCTGGCGGAAGTGGCGCAGTGCCTCGACGTCGATCGTGCCCGCGATCCAGGTTGAACCGGCTCCATAGGGGACCTCGGTGACGATCTGACCGCGGTAGTCGACGATCTGCGAGCCGCCGGAGAACGTGTCGATCGGCGTCGTGGAGTCCTTGTCGAGGTAGTACGTGCCGAGGTTCATCCCGATCACGTACATGTTGTTGTCCAGCGCCCGCGCCCGATTCTGGACCGAGAACATGCCGCTCATCACGCCCGGCGCCGGGTACGGTCCGCGGTAGGCGATCTCACAGCCGTTCATCGCCAGCCCGCGGGCGTTCTCGGGATACGACGCCTCGTTGGCCATCATGATCCCGATCCGCCCGATCTCGGTGTCGGCCACCGGGTAGAACGCGTCGAGGTCGTAGCCGTACAGCTCGATCCAGCGATCCCAGACGTTGTGCGGCGTGACCGAGTGCTCGACGGGGAGCAGCGGCACCACCTTGTGGTGCTTGAGGACGACCGATCCGTCCTCGGGCTCGATCACGAAGCCGACGTTGAAGAACCGGTCGGGGAACTCCGGATGGCGCGCCTTGGCCTGCGCGATCACGTAGGCGTTCCACTGCTTGGCCAGCCGTCCGAGCTCGTCGGTCTCGGGCCCGGGAATGTCGATCGCGCACTCGCGTGAGTACGCGACGTGATCGAGGTCGAGCACCTCGTCGGTGAATCCCTGTAAGCCGCCCTCGGGAATGCAGATCAACCTCACCGGCAGGTCCATGCTCGAGAGCCATGAGGCCGCCTTGATCATGTGCCCGATGTGCTCGAGGTTCCAGCTGATCTCCTCGCGACGACGGATGCCGCGCATCGTCGAAATCAGGCCGACTGCTTGGTAGGGCTCGATCATCGGGAGGCTCCTCTCTCTGCTGGTACGAGCACACTATCCCCTGCGCGTACGATCGCCGCATGGAGCTCCCTCCCGGCCCGGGCGCCCCGCCGCTGTGGCAGACGATCGCGTGGATGGCGCGCCCGGCGGCGTTCATGCGCCGGATCCACGAGCGCTACGGCGACCCGGTCACGATCCGCACCTACTGGACCGAGCAGCCGATGGTGCTGTTCTCCAACCCCGGCGCCGTGCGGGAGATCTTCCGGCTCGATCCGGCGATCGCCCCGGCGGGCCAGAGCTGGGAGTTCCTGCGCCCGTTCGCGGGCGAGCACTCGATCCTGCTGCTCGACGGAGACGAGCACATCCGCGAGCGACGGCTGCTGCAAGGTCCGTTCCACGGCGAGCGGATGCGCGCGTTCGCGCCGATGATCGCCGAACTGGCGCGCAGTGAGCTGAGCACCTGGGACGGGCGCGTGGTGGCGCTTGACCGGATGCGCGAGCTGACGCTCGAAGTGATCCTGCGGGTGGTGTTCGGCGCCGGCGACGGGGGCGAGGCAGCGCGCCTTCGCGAGGTGATCGAATCGGCGCTGAGCACGGTCCGGTCGCTGCCGCAGATCCTCGCGATGGCGCTCGTGATGCGGGACTTCGGGCGCCACAGCCCGTGGGGCCGATTCCGGGTCGCGGTGCAGCGCTTCGACGAGGTGCTGCTCGAGCTCGTGGCGCAGCGGCGCCGGCAGCCGCACGGCGATTCGGTGCTCGACCTGCTGCTCGAGCAGCGCGACGAGCACGGCAACGCGCCGTCAGACCGCCACCTGCGCGACGAGCTGGTGGCGTTGCTGGTCGGCGGGCACGACAGCTCGGCGGCGTCGCTGGCGTGGGCGTTCGAACGGCTCGCGCGGAATCCCGGCGTTCACGCGCGGCTGCGAGACGGCGACCCGGCGTACCTCGAGGCCGTCGTCAAGGAGGTGATGCGCGCTCGCCCGGCGCTGACCATCGCTCCGCGGCTGCTGCTCGCTCCGGTGCGGATCGACGGGCACGACCTGCCCGCCGGGGTCCAGGTGGCTGCGTGCCTGTGGCTGGCGATGCGACGCGAGGACCTGTGGCCGCATGCGTCGGCGTTCTGGCCCGAGCGCTGGCTCGATGGGCAGCCTCCGAGCCAGCTCTCGTGGATCCCGTTCGGAGGCGGGGTACGCCGCTGCGCGGGCGCGCCGTTCGCCGAGATGGAGATGCGGGAGGTGCTGCGCGCCGCAGCGAACCTTCAAATCCGGCCGGCGCGGCCCGAGCCGGAGCGATCCCGGCGCAGCATGCTCGTTGTGATCCCCGATCGCGGCGCCGAGATCATCGTGGAGTGAGCGCTACCGCCACGACGAGCTCGACCAGATCTCCGATCGCCCGCGGGTTGCGGCCGGTCAGCTCCTTGATCCGTCCGAGGCGGTAGTGCGCGGTGTTCGGATGGATGTGCAGGCGCTGCGCGAGGACGCGTACGTTCAGGTCGGCGTCGACGAACGCGCGCAGCGTTGTCGCGAGGACTCCCCCGCGGGCGCGATCCTCGTCGAGGAACGCCCGCACCCGCGGATCGACCAGCCGCCGTGCAGTGTCGTCCGCGCGCAGCGCGAGGTACTGAAACGGCGACAGCCTCGGTAACGCCATGACGCCGTCGCTGCCGCCGAGGCACTCCATGGCCGCCCGCGCTTCAAGGTAGGCCCGCGGCAGCTCGCCGACCCCGGCCGCGACCGTGCTGATCCCGATCGCCAGCGGGATCCCCTCCCGCCGGAGCCGGACGCTGACGGCCTCGAGGCGATCACACATCTTCAGCGGATCGGCGTCGGAGGCAAGCGTGGGCAGCACGATGATCTCTGCCTGGCGCGCCACCACCAGCGTCCTGGCGCCGCGCAGCCCGATGCGCGCGAGCGCCGCGCTCGCGGCGTGCAGGGCGTCCGAGCTCGCCGCGCGATCCGACGAGATCGCTGTGGCGACGATGATCCGCGCGTCGGCATCGAGGCGGTAGGCGTGGGCGGCGGCGAGCAACGGGCCACTCGTAGGCATCTCGCCGGCGAGCACGTGCTCGAGCAGGTCGCGCTGCTCGCGGTGGTCGTCGACGAGCGCGTACTTCTGGAATTCCGCGTAGACGTGAGCGGCGTGAGTGCTGGCGAAGTCGACGTAGCGCATCACCGGACCGACGAGCGACAGCGCCGCCTCGTGGCCCACGGGCGACGCCCCGGCGCGCTCGAGCAGGGCATCCCAGAAGACCTGCTGTCCGACGCGGAAGGCGTTGATGTAGTCCTCTAGTGCAAAGCCGCCGCCGGCGCGGCGCATGGCCGCCTTGCGGACGAAATACAGATCCTCCAGCCTGGCGCCACGATCCTCGAGCAGGAGCCGTAGCTTCGTGCGGTAGTTGAGCAGGACCTGCTCGCGCATGTCGGCGAACAGGCGGTCACCGCCCTGTGAGTAAGCGGCGATCTCGCGCTGGATCGCCAGCGCGCCGCGATCGGCCAGCGCCTGCACGTCGTCGAGCAGCGCCGAGAGGATTCGCACTCGCTCGAGGCGGATCTCCTGCGCGTCGGCCAGCGCCTCGGTGACAGCGGTCGTCATGCGTCTGGACCCTCCTCGCTCGCTTGTGCGCGGTCAACAAGCATCATCCTCGCCAAGGCCCCTTCGAGCAAGCCACTTGTGATGGCGTCACAAGTAAGATCTCCAAAATTCGTGGCGCGGTGCCGATGCGACCGAGCCCTGTTTGGGACTAAGTTGCCGGGGGATGGGAGCGAGAGGAGGGATCCCCTCGTCGCGCCGAGGTGACTCGGCGCCGAACAGCCCTGCGTCGGGACTCGCACCGACGACCGACTGCTCAGCAGTGAAGTCAATCCACCGAGGAGGAGAGATGCATTTATCCGTCAAGCGGTCGCT
>DASYFZ010000499.1:0-6848 GCA_036000295.1 Solirubrobacteraceae bacterium | reverse complement strand
CCACGACCCCCTCAACGGCTACGTCCCTCCAGGCATGACCATCGAGCAGGCCGACGCGCTGCGCACCAGCGACCCCGACGACTACCTCGCGCGCGTGGGCGAGGCGGCGCTGACCCACGTGGCCGCGATCCGGGAGCTCGGTCGCCGCGGCGCCGAGGCGTTCGATTACGGCAACGCCCTGCGCGGGCTCGCGGCAGAGCACGGCGACGCCGACGCGTTCGAATATCCGGGCTTCGTCCCGGCGTACATCCGGCCGCTGTTCTGCGAGGGCAAGGGGCCGTTTCGGTGGGTGGCGCTGTCGGGTGACCCCGAGGACATCCACCGCACCGACGACGCGATCCTCGACCTGTTCGGCGACCAGGAGCACGTCGCGAACTGGATCCGGCTGGCCCGCGAGAAGGTGCACTTCCAGGGGCTTCCGGCGCGGATCTGCTGGCTGGGCTACGGCGAACGGCACCTGGCGGGGCTGCGCTTCAACGAAATGGTCGCAACCGGCGAGCTCAAGGCGCCGATCGTGATCGGCCGCGATCACCTGGACTCGGGCTCGGTTGCCTCGCCGCAGCGCGAGACCGAGGCGATGCAGGATGGCTCGGACGCGGTCGCCGACTGGCCGATTCTCAACGCGCTGCTGAACACCGCCTGCGGCGCGAGCTGGGTGTCGGTGCACCACGGCGGCGGCGTCGGGATGGGCAAGTCGATCCACGCGGGCCAGGTCGTCGTCGCCGACGGCAGCAAGGCCGGCGAGGAGCGGGTGCGCCGCGTGCTGGTCGCCGACCCGGGGCTGGGCGTCGTGCGCCACGCGGATGCCGGCTACGAGCAGGCGATCGAGTTCGCGGAGGGCTCGGACCTGCGGATGCCGATGCTCGACCCCGAGCGCGGGTGACCACGATCGCGATCACCGACGCGGCGCAGGTGCTGCGTCCGCAGAACGACGGGCTCGACTACCTGCGCCACGACTGCGCCGACGAGCAGTTGACGGGTCCCGGATCGCTGCTGATCGACGGCGAGACGATCGCCGGATTCGAGGCGTCCGGACACGCCGGCGTTCGCATCGACGCGACCGGATGCGCCGTGATCCCGGGCCTCGTCGACTGCCACACGCACCTGCCGTTCGCGGGCTGGCGCGAGCGCGAGTACGAGCTCAAGATCGCCGGCGAGTCGTATGAGACGATCTCGCGCGCCGGCGGCGGGATCCGCTCGTCCGCCCGTTCGCTGGCGGAATCGACTGACGAGCAGGTGCTCGAGCAGGCTCAGGGGCTGGCGCGCGAGATGCTCGCGCACGGAACCACCACGTTTGAGTGCAAGAGCGGCTACGGCCTGTCGCCCGAGGGCGAGGTGCGCTCGGTCGCGCTCGCCGCCGCGCTGCGCGACCGCGTGACGCAGACGACCAGGTCGACCGCGCTGCTCGCGCACGCGGTCCCCGAGGGATATGACACGGGTTCGTGGATGGACGCGGTTGCGGAGATGCTGCCCGACGTACTGGCCGCCGGTGACGTCAGCGCGCTCGACATCTACGTGGAGAGCGTGGCGTTCTCAAACGAGGACCTGCGCCGGATGGGCGAGCTCGCCGCCGAGCACGGACTCGACCTGCGCGCGCACGTGGAGCAGTTCAACTGGAACGGTTCGGTGCCGGTCGCGATCGAGCTCGGGGCGCGGTCGGTCGACCACCTGGCGTGCCTGCCGGACGACGAGGTGCCACGGCTCGCGCAGTCTGAGACCGCCGCGGTGCTGCTGCCCGGCGCCGAGTTCCTCGGCGACGAGCGGCTGGCCCCCGGGCGCGCGCTGGCCGATGCAGGGGCGATCTGCGTGCTCGGGACCGACCTGAACCCCGGCACGTCCCCGGTCCTGTCGCTGCCGCTGGTGATCGGGCTGGCGGTTCGCCGCTACCGCTGGTCCGCGCTCGAGGCGCTGTTGGCGTGCACGCTGAACGCCGCGTGGGTGCTGCGGATGTCCGACACGGTCGGCTCGCTGGAGGTCGGCAAGCGTGCCGACGTCGTCGTGATCGACGGTCCGATCGAGCGCATCGCCTACCAGTTCGGCCGAAACCCCGTGGCGGCCGTGATCGTCGGCGGCGAGCTCGCGTACGTGCGACCGGACTTCGTGCGGAGCGTCCGGTGATCACCTCCCAGGGCATTGCCGCGCGGCTCGCGCGCCTCGACGGCATCGGCACCGGCCAGCACGGCGTGACGCGGCTGTCGTGGACGGAGGAGGACGCGGCTTGCAGGGCGTGGTTCGAGGATCAGGCGGTCCGGACCGGGTTGCGGGTGTCGCGCGATCCGGCCGGGAACCTGTGGGCGTGTCCGGAGGCGGAGCCGCCGTGGTGGGGGGTCGGCTCGCACCTGGACAGCGTCCGCGGCGGCGGTCGCTACGACGGGCCGCTGGGGGTCGCCTGCGGGTTTGAGATCGCCGCGTCCTCGCCGCATCCGATCGCCGTGATCTCGTTCGCCGACGAGGAGGGCGCGCGCTTCAACACGCCGACGTTCGGCAGCAAGGCGCTCGCCGGGAAGCTCGACGTGACCGCGATCCTGTCGCGGCGCGACGACCACGGAGTCTCGGTCGCCGATGCCATGCGCGGCGCCGGGATCGATCCGGGGGGAGTCGTCGACGCTGCGGCGTGGCGATCGCGACTATCGGGACTATTCGAGATCCACATCGATCAGAGCACCGACGTGGCGCGCGCCGGCACCGCGGTCGGGATCGTCAGCGCACTGGCCGCGCGCGTTCGGCTCGAGGTCGAGCTTCGCGGTCGCGCCGATCACTCCGGCACGACCCCGCCGGAGGAGCGGCGGGATGCATTGTCGACGGCCGCGCGGTTGATCGTCGCGGCCGAGGAGCTCGCGCGCGGCGTGACCGTGACGACGTCGCGCCTGCTGATCGAGCCAAACGCCCCGACCACGATCCCCGCGCTGGTGAAGATGTGGGTCGACGTGCGGGCGCTTGACGGCGGCGAAATCGAGCGCTGGCTGGCGGAGTTCGCGCGGATCGCGCGTGAGCGCGCCGAGCGTTCGGGCGTCGAGCTCACGATCGGGATCGCGTCGCACTCCGATGCGACCCCGTTCTCCGAGGACCTGCGCTCGCGGCTGGCGCTGGCCGGAGAGGCTCTGCTTGCCGGCCCCGCGCCGCAGGTGGTGTGCTTCGCCGGCCACGACGCGGGTGTGCTGGCAGACAAGCTCCCGACGTCGATGGTGCTGGTTCGCAACCCCACGGGCGTCAGCCACTCCCCGCAGGAGCACGTGAGCCTCGATGACGCCGCCGTCGCGGCGCGCGTGGTCGCGATCGCGATCGATGACATCGAGGTGATCGGTTGACGGCGCCGCGCGCCACCGTCGCTGCCATGCCCAACGCGCACTCCCACGCGTTCCAGCGGGGACTCCGCGGACGCGCCGAGCGGCTGGTTGCAGATCGCGACGACTTCTGGTCCTGGCGCACCGAGATGTACCGACTGGCCGGCGAGCTCGACCCCGACTCGATGCGCGCCGCGGCAGAGGTGACGTATCGCGAGATGGTGGGGGCGGGCTACGGCACCGTCGGCGAGTTTCACTACGTTCACCACCAGCCCGACGGGACTCCGTATGAGGAGCCGAATGCGATGGCGGTCGCGGTCGCTCAAGCGGGTATTGCCGCGGACCTCGAGGTCGTGATGCTCCCCGCCGCCTATCACCGCGCCGGCTGGGACGGCGAGGACCTGCCCCCGCTCGAGGGTCAGCGTCGCTTCTGCGATCCCGACGTCGAGACGTTCCTGGAGCGGGTCGAAGCGCTGCGTGTGTGGGCCGGCGGCGTCGACGGGGTTTCCGTGGGGGTCGCGGCACACAGCGTCCGCGCAGTACCGCGCGGCTGGCTTGAGGCGATCGCCGAGTACTCCGAGCACCACGGGATCGTGCGCCACGTGCACGCGCACGAGCAGCGGCGCGAGCTCGACGAGTGCCGCGCCGAGCACGGCTGCTCGCCGATCGAGTTGCTCGAGCAGACCGGCTTCCTCGGACCGCGCGCGAGCGTCATCCACGGAATCCACGTGTCGGCCGACGACGTGCGGCTGATGGCGGGGTCCGGTGCCACGGTCGTCTCGTGCCCCTTGACCGAGGGCAACCTCGGAGACGGGGTGTTTCCGGCGATGACCTACTCCGCCGCCGGCGTTCCGATCGCGATCGGCAGCGACTCACAGGTGCGCATCGATCCGTTCGAGGAGGCGCGCGAGCTCGAGACGCTGTCGCGGCGAGAGCGCGAGTTGCGCTCCGGGCTGCTGGCCGCGACCGGCGACCTCTGGCGGGAGCTGTGCCGGACGGGCTACCGCAGCCTCGGGCTGCCCGTGGATCCTGCGGCCCACGGTGACGTGGAGCTCGACCTCGACCATCCGGACCTTCGCGGGATCGACCCCGGAGACCTGCAGCTGGCGCTCGTGACGTGCACATCAGCGGGAGCGGTTGCTGTCGGCCGGTAGCATCGTTGGACCGTGGTATTGCCTGCATTTGAGCGCATCGGACACGGCGGCGCGAGCGCGCTGGCGCCGGCGAACACGCTGGCGTCATTCGACGCCGCGCACGATGTCGGCGTCGACGTCGTCGAGTTCGACGTGCGGGCCTGGGATGGCGAGCTCGTGCTCGCTCACACGATGCTGCACGCCCGCCGCGGGGGCAACGTGCGGCTGCAAGACGCGCTCGCGTATCTCTCCCAGCCTCGCTTCGCCGACCTCGGATTGAACGTCGACGTCAAGCACTCCGGCTGCGAGCAGCCCCTGCTCGACGGCCTGCGTGACACCGGTTTGCTCCAACGGACGCTGATCTCCTCGCAGGTGACCGCGGTGCTTGACCGGATGCGTGCGCTGGAGCCTCGCGCCCGGGTGGGCATCTCGGTCGGCGGGCGAGTCGCCCGCTTCAGCCGCCGCTGGAACGACTGGCGCGAGCAGGTCCTCGCCGGCCTGGAGAGCCGTCGCTGGGACGCGTTGATGGCCCAGCACCGCCTCGTCGACCGCGGTCTGCTTGACGAGGTGCTGGACCGGCGTGGCCTGCTGTACGCCTGGACCGTGAACGAGCGCCCCGCGATCGAGCGGCTGCGAGCGCTCGGCGTTCACGGCGTCGCTACCGCCGATCCCCGGCTGTTCGCCTGACGCCCGCGTGAACGTCGACGGGTTCACCGAGCTCGTCGCTCCCGCGCGGGGCGGACGGATCTTCAGCCGCGAGGTCGACCCGGGATTCTCGGACTCAGCGCCTTCCGGGCGCGTCCGCCTCGACGCGATCGCGCGGTGGCTGCAGGACGTGGCGTATGCCGACGTCGCGGACGCGGGCCTGGCGCAGGCGGCGGTCTGGGTCGTGCGACGCAGCCGGATCAGCGTGCTGCGCTTCCCGCGGTTCGCCGAGCGCTTCAAGGTCGCGACGTTCTGCAGCGGCCTCGGGCGCATGTGGGCCGAGCGCCGCACCACGGTGACCCGCCTGGGGGAGGCCGAGCCATGCGTCGAGGCTGTGTCGCTGTGGGTGCATCTGGATCCGGAGCGCTGGCGCCCGACGCCGCTCACCGACGAAGAGATCACGACATACGGCGGCGCCGCGGCGGAACGGCGGGTGACCGCGCGCCTGCGCCATCCGCCGCCGCCCGACGTCAACGGGGACGTCATGTACTGGACCTTCCGGGCGATCGACTGCGACCTCGCCGACCACGTCAACAACGCCTCGTACTGGCAGCCGCTCGAGGAGGAATTGCTCGAAGGACCCGATCCCGAGCAGGTCGATGCCGAGATCGAATACCGCACTCCCGCCCAGCCCGGCGAGGTGCGGGTCGTGCGCAACGGATTGCGTAGGTGGATCGTCGGCGGCGACGGCGAAACGCTTGCGTCGATCCTCGTCGCTCATCGCTGATCGTCCTTATCAACGCGGCGCAGAAAAACCCAACGTGAACGTCAGATTCGCGATATTCATCAGTCTGTGGAATCTGCAGTAGCGTGACGCGAGGGTGTCTCTTATGGAGGGCGAGCTTCAGCGGACCCTTGGCCGCAATCTCCGGGCTTACCGGAAAGCGCACGATCTCAGCCAAGAGAATTTTGCGGAGATGATGGGCGTGCACCGGACGTACATGGGCGGAGTCGAGCGAGGCGAGCGCAACCTGACGTTGCGCAGCCTTGAGCGGATGGCCGGCCGGATCAAAGTCGATCCGCTCGAACTGCTCCGTCCCCCGGACGAGAACGGTCAGGGTCCGCCGCCGGACCCATAGCTAAACGCTCAGGGACCGACCGATCACATCACCCAGCTGGGCTCCACGAAACGGAAGTCGATTCCGTTTCGCCAGGCGCTGAGCGCTGCGTGGGTGTCGCCCGCGAAGCGGACGACCGAGATCAGCGAGATCGGCGGCCGGGCCCCGTCGGCGGTGATGCCGGCAGGGACGTCGAGCGTGCTGGGCGGATGCGTCAGATACGGAGCGGCGACGCGCGGTCCGAACAGGACCACGTTGCGGGTGCCGGGCAGCGCTGCGCTGGGCACGATCACCCCCTCGACCTGAGCGCGAAGCGTCACCGCGAGCTCCTGGCAGGGCGCGTAGTCGTCGTCCACCAGTTGCTCGGCGGTGATGCCGAACCGCTCGGCGTTCGCGAACGTGATCTCCGGGAGGTCGTCGATCGGCACCTCGAGCGCCCACGTGCGCGTGCTGATCGCGCGCACCTGCTCGGGTGAGCGCAGCTCGGCGTTGCGCATCAGCTCGGCGAGCGGCCCCAGCGGATGCAGCGCCAGGTACTGCGTCGGCTCGTCCTCGTCGCCGCGGCTGAAGCGAGCCGGCTGCCAGGCCGCGACCGTTCTCAGCGGCGTCGCGTAGGCGGCGAACCGGTAGCAGACCACTCGCGCTCAGAACGCCAGCGTGCTGCGCAT
>DASYFZ010000487.1:0-5332 GCA_036000295.1 Solirubrobacteraceae bacterium | reverse complement strand
TCCAATCTGCTCGAGCACCTTCGGGTCGTGAGCGATGATCGAGATCGGCACGTCGTGATTGGAGTTGTGCCCGCTGACGATCGGCAGCGGCTGGTGGTCGCCGAGCACGATCAGCACCAGGTTCTTGTCGCCGTAGTGCTGCACGAACGAGGTGAGCGTGTTCATGGCGTACACGATCGACGTGCCGTACGCCGCCTTCACGCGTGTCGGATTGCTCCAGAACGCGCCGGTCTCGTGGATCATCGGAATCTTGTTGTAGATCGATCCGTTGCCGACCTGCTTCCAACCGATCGGACGCGGGATCTTGTTCCACGGCATGTGGCTCGACACCGTGTCGACCTCCGCGAACAGCGGCTTGCGGTGGGGCTTTGCGAGCTCGAGGCGTTGAAGCGCCGAGAAGATGTACTGGTCGGGCATCGACGCGTACGTGAACGTGGGGCCGTGGTACCCGACCTGATAGCGGTTGTAGATCTTGTCGTAGTGGTAGTACTTCTCCCCCTGCGGCCACGCCCGGTCGTTCGACGGCACGTCGTCGACGGTCCGCCACCCGGCCTGCTTGAACGCCTGGGCGAGCGTGAAGCGCTTGGCCGAAAGCAGCTGGTTGTAACGGAGCTGGGTGTCGACCCATAGGCCCGACTGCAGGCTCGAGTGCGCCAGCCAGCTGATGCCGCCATACGTCGCCGAGTCCAGGAAGCCGGTGCGAGCCGAGAACCCCGCGCTCTGCAGCCGCTTGTCTCCCTGCTTCAGCGCCGCGTCGACCTCTGGGGAGAACGACGTCCCCTGCACGGCCTGCTGGCCGTAGGCCTCGACGAACACGAGCAGGACGTCCTTTCCCCGCAGGCCGGTCAGCAGCTGGTCGGTGGGCGTGTTGCGGAAAGCATCTTTATTGATCTGCTTGGCGAACACCCCACGGTCGTGGATGTCGGCCTGCAGCGCATGCACCTGGTCGACGATCAGCCCGGCAGAAAGCGTCGAGGCGATCGGCGTGTGCGAGATGAGCTGTGCGCCGAACGCCCAACAGAGCGCCCAGACGGCGCCGAGTCCCGCGACAACGCGGAGCGACCACCTGCGGTTCGCGGCGGCGACCCGCGTCAGCCGCAGCGTCGCGAGCGTCAGGAGCACGACGAGCACGACGATGCCCACGATCGCGCCGACCTCGATCAGGCTCGTCTCGGTGCGGCCGACCAGAGAGCGGAGCGTCTCGAGGCCGTTGCCGAGCTGGCTCGTGTCCCCGATCGGGTCAAACGGCCGGTTGAACGTCTTGAAGACCTCGTAGTTGATGACCTTCAGCGTGATCACGAGGGTGAGCGCCACGCCGACGGTCACAGCCAGGATGCGCCGACCTCGCGAGGGCAGCACGACAGCGAGCACGATGAGCACGAGGCCTTCGAGCGGGAGCCGCAGGAAGCCGTTGAGAGTCAGGTACTGCGGCTGGTCGGGAGCGACGAGGGCGACCCACACAATCACTCCCGCAAGGATCGTGAGCACGGCGGCGACGACTGTCCGGACACGCCGAGGCACGCGCCTGGGCTTCTCGGGCGGATCGGTGCGCACCGGGTCCGGGTTGGTCGCCGTAGGAGGAATCGTCGCGGCGCGGCGGTGCCAGAGCCACAAGACGTCGCGACCGAAGGACTCAGACAGCAGCACGAGCGCCACGACGAGCGCGCCAGTCGTCACGCCTGCAGGCAGGACGCCGACAGCGGCAACGGTCAGCACGATCCCCTGCGTCGCTGCGACGACCTTGCGCCAGAAACGCGGCGGCAGCGGCGCGCGCATCCATCGCAGCGGCCACCCGGCCGCCAGGAACGCGTAGCGCGCCGTTCCGATCGCGAGCACCCATGCGCCGGCCGAGCGCGCCACGTACACGCTGAGCACGAGGATCAGGAACGCGTCGACCTCACCGTCGAACTGCGCGCCGAGCTTCCCCGTCCTGGTGCGTCGCGCGACCCACCCGTCGACGGCGTCGAGCGCAAGAGCAAGCGCTGCTAGAGGCACGAGCGTCGCGACCGGCACGGGCTCGCCGAACGAGTCCACCACCAGCGCCGCGACCCCGAACGCGACCGCCGCCCGAGCGAGGGTCACCCAGTCCGCGCGCGTCAGCCGATCGGCGCGATAGTGCTGGCGCCCAATCGTCAGCGCCGCGTTGGTGATGACTCCGCACGTCACTCCGACGGCCCAGCCCGCCGGGCTGAGGCCGGCCCCGCTGAGGGCGACCGTGGCCGCGAGCCCGGCGATCAGCAATAGCTGTGCGCTCAGCACCGCACGCGGTCCCGACGTCGCTCCGACAGCAGCGGCTGCAAGCGTTTGCCTCATGCCAAGCATGACTCCTTCGCCCCGCCAAGACTTCCCCGATGCGGGTTGACATCCTGTGAGAGCAGTTGTGAAACAGGACGAGCGCGCATCATTCGACAGGGCTCTTGCGCGAGCCCGCGCGTCGGCATATCCCCCCGGCGAATTCGTCGAACACGAGGGGTTCATGCGCGCCGGCGAGATCCGGGCCCTAGCGCTTGCGGCCGGGATCGCGCCCGGAGTCTCCGTGCTGGACCTGTGCTGCGGGGTCGCGGGACCGGGCCGATTCATCACCCGGGAGCTGGGCTGCTCCTACCTCGGCGTGGATCTCAGCTCCAGCGCCATCGAGATCGCCCGCTCGCGCGCCGCTGATCTTGGCTGCCGGTTTGCGGTCTCCCGGGTCCCCCCGGTCCCACCAGGGCCGTTCGACGTCGTGCTGCTGCTCGAGACGATGCTCGCGTTCCGTGACAAGCTGCCCATGCTCCGTGGCGTATCGGCGGCGCTCTGCGCCGGAGGGCGGTTCGCCTTCACGATGGAGGAAGGTCTGCCGCTGAGCCAGTCCGAGCGCGAGCGGATGCCTAACGCGGACACGGTCTGGCTGACCCCGCTCGAGGAGATGCTCGGTCACCTGCAGAGCGTCGGACTGGTTGTCCGCTTGCAGGAGGAATGCAGCCTGTCGCACCGCGCCATGGCGGATTCGCTGGGCGGCGCGTTTGCCGCCGATGCGCAGGCCATATCGGCTCAGATCGGGCGCAGCGAATTGGACGACCTGCTGGCCGCACACCGGCTCTGGAGCGACTGGTTGCGTGACGGCCGGGTGCGGAAGTTCGTCGTCGTGGCGGACAAGGGGTAGGTGCTCAGTACTGGCCGTTTCGCCGAATCGCCGTCGGGAGGGTGTCGCATGTGATCAACTTCGTCTCGCCCGTGTCTCAGCAGACCAGCACCACGACGTCACAAGACTTGCCGGCCGACTCGCAGGATGAGCGGACACAAACGGACGGCTCGCGCAAACGGCCACGACTCAGCGTGCGCGTGCTCGCCACGGCGCTCGTCGGCGCGCTGTCGGTCGCCCTGCTGCTGTGGGTCGCGCCGCCGGGGCAGGTCATCGACTCGATCGCCGAGATGAGCCCCGCTTGGCTGCTCGCGGCGGTCGGACTCGAGCTCGGATCGTGCCTCAGCTACGTGATCGTGTTCCGCCGCTTCTTCCCCGAGCCGAAGCGAGCTCTAGGTCGCCGCGTGGCATGGATTGCGATGGGCGCCGGCGCCGTCCTACCCGGTGGGAACTTCTCCTCCGCGGCGACGACCGGCTGGATGTTGCGCGATCACGGCATCGGCACCCGCCGCCTCGTCGAGCGCTGCGGCGCGTTGCTGTGCTTCCTCACGCTCTTCGGCTTCTTCATCAACGGCGTCGCCGGAGCTTTCCTCCTCGCCGGGATCGGCCACGGGCCGCACGATCTCGAGCACTCAGGGGTCCCGATCCTCGTCTCGCTGACTGTCGTCGGCGTAGCCACGGCTGGGATGCTCTTAGCTCGGCGCCACCACGCGCGGGCGCCGGCGGCCGCCCGATCCGCGGCCGCGTCGCTCGAGGGCGCGTGGGACTCGCTGTCGACACCTCACTGGCGGATGCTCGGCGCCGCAGGTTTCCTCCTGCTGGACATCGCCGCGCTGTGGGCCGCGTGCCGCGCGACTGGCCATCACATCGGGATGCTGGCGCTCGCGGTGGCGTACTTCATCGGCTACCTCGCGACGATGATCCCGATCCCGGCCGGCCTCGGCGTGCTCGACTCCGGGCTCGCCGGCGCGCTCGTGCTGTACGGCTACTCCCCGGCGGCCTCAGTCGGCGCCGTGCTCGTCTACCACGCGATCGCGGTCTGGGTTCCCGGGCTCGGTGGGCTGATCGCGTGGCTGCCAACGCGGGCCCGGCGGCTGGCCGACACCGCCGCTGACCCCGCGGCAGCAATTCCCTGAACACTCGGGATTGGTGGACGCATGCGGGAGAATGCGCAGATGGGCGACGAGCACCTACGTTCTGAGATCCGCGACGAACAGGAGCGGATCATCTCTGCCGTCAGATCGGCGACGGATCACTGGGAGATGGCCAAGGCGGAAGACTCGTTCGCCGATTTGCTCGAACGGATGGCTGACGAACTGGACGTGGGCTCCGCCCGTGATCGGGGCCGCTTCCTCGCTGCAGCACATGCACTCCGTCAAGCTGCGGCGGCCAATGAGCACAGATACGTAACGGGCCTTGGCGCCGCGCCCGACGACGCCTGACGCCGGCTAACGCCGACCTTACGACGAACTCGATAGACAATCGAGGGCGGCTCATGACTGCTACTCCTGACGGACATGGCTTGACGCACCTCACGCGGCGCCAGCTGATCACCGGCGGTGCCGCGGGGCTTGCGGCCATCGGCGCCGGCGCGTTCGGTGCGTCGCGTGTACTGGGAAGCGGCGGCCATGCGTCGCCCGGGCCGCAGATCGGAACGCACGATTACGTCCGCGCCTTCTGGTCGCGGCCGGACCTGCTGCCCGCGCCGGTCTCGGTCAGCGGTGGCGGCGTCGCTCCCGGCTACCTCTCGATCGGACTTGGCACCGCCAAGGGCTCCGTGGCCGGCGTGCAGCTCGTAGACCACCGCGGCGAGCCGGTCTTCTACCAGCCGGTCTCCACGCAGCTGTGGATCACGAACCCCGGCGTGTTTCGTTATCGCGGCGAGCCGGTCCTCACCTGGTGGGAGGGCTCGGTGCGCTCACCGCCGGGATACGGTGCCGGCGAAGGCGTGATCGTCGACGGCTCATATCGCGAGCTCGCTCGCGTGCGGGCCGCGAACGGCCGCTCGGTGGACATGCACGAGTACCGGCTGACGCCCGACGGCACGGCACTGTTCACGTGCTATCCCGAGGTCGTCCAGGCGGACCTGTCGGAGATCGGCGGCCCGAGCAACGGCAGGGTGCTCGAGAACATCATCCAGGAGGTCGACATCCGGACCGGCAAGCTGCTGATGGAGTGGCGAAGCCTCGACCACGTGCCGATCTCGGAGAC
>DASYFZ010000484.1:0-2666 GCA_036000295.1 Solirubrobacteraceae bacterium | reverse complement strand
CGGGTGCTCGCCTCATTCGCGCGCGCGCTGCGCCCCGGGGGCCGGCTGCTGCTCGAGCTCCACAACCCCTGGCGCCTGCAACGGCTGATCGCGACCGCAGGGGGCAGCAGCGCATACGTGATCGACCGCGACGGCGACATGATCGCTGACCGCGTCACCTACGACCACGAGACGCGCACGTCGCGCACCGAGCGGTTCATCGTCCGCGACGGCCGCTTGCGCCGGCTGGAGTTCACGCTGGAGCAAGTGCCGGCGCCGGCGTTGGTCAACCGCTTGCTGCGCGCGGGTTTTGCGTCCGTCGATCTGTTCGGCGAGGGTGGCGTCGCGTTCCAGCCCGAGGGTCGGCGCTTGCTCGCCGTCGCGCACAAAGGCGAGCCGGTCGCCCCTCCGCGCGTCACGCTGCGCGAGGTCGACCAGCAAAACGTGCGCGACGTGTGCGAGCTCCGGGTCTCGCCCGCTCAGGAGACGCACGTCGCCCCCAACGGCGTGACGATCGCCGAGTCGGCGTATGAGCCCAACGCCTGGCTGCGAGCGATCTACGCCGGCGACGAGCCGGTTGGCCTGCTCGGCCTGGTGGCCGATACCGAAGCCCCGGAGTACTGGCTGGCGCGGCTGATGATCGCGGGCCAGCACCAGGGCCGGGGCTACGGTCGCGACGCGATGGCGTTGCTGGTCGAGCACGTGCGCACGCTTCCCGGGGCGCGCGAGCTTCAGACCAGCTGCGTGCCCGACGACGACGGACCGCTCGATTTCTACCGTGGTCTCGGGTTCGAGCAGACCGGCGACGTCCACGCCGGCGAGCTCGTGCTCAGGCTGACTCTCTGAGCCCCTCGAGCACGGCGGCAGCCGATGGCGCGACTTCGGGCGGCAGGCGTTCGAGCAGCTCGCGCCAACCCGGCTGCAGCTCGATCGCGCCGCGCACGTCCCGCACCCCGCGTTCGACGTCGCCTGCGTGAGCCGCGCCCAGCCCGGCCCAGAACAGCAGCTCGTGATTGCCGGGCGCCAACGTTCGCGCGCGCTCGAACAGCCGGGCCGCGTCGTCGTGGCGGCCCTCGTTGGTGCAGTCGTCGGCCTCGCTTGCGAGCGCGTACGCGTCGTGGAGGTCGACGAGGCGGCGCAACTCGACGAGCGGCTCGGGGTGATCCTCGACGCGCAGCGACACGATGCTCTGCCAGCCCTCACCGCTCGCGGGCGCCACCAGAATCGCCGCCGACTGACGACCACGGATGTCGCCGCCTTCGCGCTCGGCGGCGTCCAGCGCTGCCAGCAGCCGATGCGTCAGCGATCCGCCCGACCGGCGATAGGCGTCCAGCATCGCCGGCCACACCGTCTCGGAGGCCATCATGTTCGCCTGGCAGGAGACCTCGTCGCCGGTGCAGTGGCCGGCGAACGGGATCGCGCTCGAGCCGGTGTGCACGGCCACGCGCCCGGAGCCATCGACGACCGCCACCTGGCGCCCGGCCGAGCCGGAGTCCTCGGCCACCAACCGCTCCAGGGCCTCGCCCGCCGACGCGCCGGATCGCATCAGCTCGAGCGCATGCGGGCCATAGGAGGGCTGGACGTTGGCCTGTGTGGCGACCGCGCCGACCCCCGGCTCTGCCCACGGCACGATCGGGCCGACCGAGAACCAGTGCGACTGCACGGCGACGCCGAGCTCGCCGGTGTCCGGGTCGCGGGCGACGATCGAGTACGTCATGCGGTTCAGTATGAATGCACGATGACCCGGATCGCGGTGTTGGGACCTGGCGGGGTGGGCGGCTTCCTGGCTGCTGCGCTGACCCACGCGGGCGAGGACGTGACGGTGGTCGGCCGCGAGCCGACGGTCGAGCGGATCCGCGACGGCGGCATTCACCTGACGAGTGCGGTCCTTGGCGAGTTCACGGCTCGCCCTGCTGCGACGCCCGAGCTCGGCGATGCCGTCGATGTCCTGTTCGTCGCGGCCAAGGCCACCGGCCTGGACGCGGCCGTTTCACGGATCAGATCCGAGCCCGCGCTGGTCCTACCGCTGCTCAATGGCCTCGATCACATGCGGCACCTGCGTGAGCGCTTCGCGACCGTCGCCGCGGGAACGATCCGGATCGAGTCCGACCGGCGCGCGCCGGGCGTGATCGCGCAGACCAGCCCGGGGGTACGCGTCGAGCTGGCGTCTGACGACCCCCGCATGCGCCCGGTACTCGAGCGCCTCGCGGCCACGCTCGAGGCCGCCGGGGTGCCCGCCCTGGTCGGGCCGGGCGAGGCGCAGATCCTGTGGTCCAAACTCGTGCGGCTGACCGCGCTGGCGTGCACCACCAGCGCCGGCGACCAACCGATCGGGTTCATCCGCACCGATCCCGACTGGCGCCGGACGCTCGAGGCTTGCGTGCAGGAGGCGGCGGCGGTGGCCAATGCCGACGGGGCCGGGCTCGATCCGGCGGGGCCGCTCGGTGAGCTCGAGACCGCACACGCCGAACTCGGCTCGTCGATGCGACGCGACATTGCCGCCGGCCGCGAGCCTGAGCTGGACGCGATTGCCGGCTCGGTGCTGCGAGCGGGGCGGCGGCATGGGGTCCAGTGCCCGACGATCGAGCGGCTCAGCCTCGAGATCGCGGCGCGCGCGGGGATCCCGCCGCCAAGCTTCTAGAACGGAGGCTTGATTTGCGGCGGGGGTCCGGGGCCCGGCGCGTGCG
>DASYFZ010000437.1:0-4376 GCA_036000295.1 Solirubrobacteraceae bacterium | reverse complement strand
AGCGAGCCCGGTTCTTCGACATGCCCGAGATCGGGATCTCCTCGACGATGCTGCGCAACAGGGTCCGGGAGGGGCAGCCGATCCGGTATCTGACGACGGACGCGGTGGCCGGTTACATCGCGCGTCATAACCTGTATAGGGATGGACCAGAAGATGACACCTGAAGATCTCGCCACCGCGGCGATCGATTACGCGGCCGATCGCAAGGCGCTGGACATAGTCCAGCTCGATTTGCGCGGGATCATCGGCTACACCGATTACTTCGTGATCTGCACCGGTCGCAGCGACCGCCAGGTCAAAGCGATCCACGACGCGATCCACCAGGGCATGAAGTCCGAGCACGGACGGCTGCCCCGTCGGGTGGAGGGCGTCAGCCAGGCAAAGTGGATCCTGATGGACTACCTGGACGTGATCGTCCACGTGTTCACGCCCGAGACGCGCGAGTACTACCGGCTCGAGCAGCTGTGGGGCGAGGCGCCGGTGCAGGTCGTCAGCGCCACCACCGCGTGAGCTCGCTGTAGCGGCTACAGGGCCGCCAGCAGCTTCGGGGCGACCTCCTTCTTACGGCTCATCACCCCGGGAAGCTCGATCTGGCTGTCGTGCGGCTTCACCCCGAAGCTGCGGGCGACCGTCGCCGTGTCGCCGACCACCAGCAGCTCGGTGCCCTTCGTCAGCACGTCGGTAACCATCAGCGCATAGAGCTCGAGGTCGCGGCTCTCGCGCGCCTTGCGCATCGCCTCGAGCAGCTCGTCCTTACGGTCGAGCAGCGCGTCGCCGACGACCTCGATCTGCGCGATGCAGATCGTGTTGCCGCTGGACACCTGATACTGCTTGGCGTCGCGCGAGACGATCTGGTCGGCGCTCAGCTCCGACACGTCGGACGTGGCCTCGAACATCTCGCGGCCGATCTCGGACGCGTCGACGGCGAGCACCCGCTCGAGGTACTCCACGACCGCTCGGTCGCGCTCCGTTGTCGTCGCCGAGTTCAGGATCACCGTGTCCGACAGCACGGCGCCGAGCAGCATCGTCGCCGTGGGGCGGCTCGGTTCCATCCCGTTCTGGCGGAAGCGCTCGACGACCAGCGTCGCGGTCGAGCCGACCGGGTCGAACGTCGCGGTGACCGGAACCCGCGTCTCGATCGAACCGATGTGGTGATGGTCGAGGATCTCCACGATCTCGGCCTGGTCGACGCCCGCCACGCTCTGGGCCTGCTCGGCGTGGTCTACGAGGATCACGCGCCGGCGCATCGGCGAGACGAGATCGGACCGCGTGACGAGACCGACCGGGCGGCGGTTGGCGTCCACCACGACGGCCGCCCCGTAGTGGCTCTCGCGCACCTGCTCGGCGACGTCGGCGAGCAAAAACTCGGTCGTGATCGACAGTGGGTCGCGCTCCATAAGCGCTCGGCAAGGCGCCGCCAGTGTGATCATCCGGCCCGAGACGTAGGAGTCCAGCGGCGACACCGCGACGGCGACGTCGCGACCGCGGGCGAGCTCGAGCACCTCGTCAGAGGGTCGAGCGTCGTTTGAGAGGACCAGCAGCGCGGCGCCGAGCTCGATCGCGAGCCTTTGCGAGTCGTCGCGGTTGCCAACCACCACGACGTCCCCGTCGGAGATGCCGCTCGGGGTGGTGACGTCCATCGCGTGCACCCATACCCGTCCTTCGAGCAGCTCGTCGGCGCCGGTCAGCAGCTCGCCCTCGAGCACGTCGACGATCGAGTGGACGTACGTGGGCGCATCGCGGAGTGTCGAGGTGTGGCGCGACTCGCGGATGTAGCGCCGAGCGAGCGCGCGCTCGGTCACGACCCCGGTCAGGGCGCCGTCGCCGTCGACAACCGGGACCAGCTCGAGCTCGGCGCGCGACAGCGCGATCCCGGCCTGGCGGATCGGTTCGTCCTGGCCGATCACCGGGAAGTTGGCGTGCATCACGTCGCAGGCGCGCACCAGCACGTGCGGGAGGAACCTCGGCTCGGGGGCGCCGCTTCGCTCCAGCAGCCAGTTTGTCTGCGGGTTGGTGTCGCCGAGGCGCACCGGCACGTAGTCGCTGTTGGGGTCCAGGCGCCTGCGCAGCTCGGCGTACCCGATCGCCGACGCGATCGAGTCGGTGTCGGGGTTGCGGTGTCCGGTTACGTAGATCGTCGCCACGCGGCGATTATCCCGTGCCGGCCGGGCGACGGTGGGATACTCTCGCCCAGACCTGGCGGGCAGCGGGGGACGGCTGTCCGTGAACTGCGATTCAGCGAGAGAGGACCATGCCGTCGGCTCCCCAGATCCTTCCCACCCAGATCCAGCAGGGCACCGCGCCCGGCGTCAACTACCGCCTCGAGGGGGAGCTCGTGCCCGTGCTGCACATGGCGCTGGACGGCCAGGTGCCCGTGTATTTCGAGCACCACGTGCTGCTGTGGAAGTACCCCAGCCTGCAGATCGGCTTGCATCCGCTGAAGAAGGGCCTCAAGCGGCGCGTGTTCGGCGGCATGCCGCTGCTGTTGCTCGAGGCGCAGTCTCCCGGCGAGCTCGCGTTCAGCCGTGACTCGCCGGGACACATCGTCGCGCTGCATCTCCAGGGCGGCGAGGGCATCGTCGTGCGCGAGCACCAGTTCCTCGCCGCGACGGGCGGCGTCCAGTACGACTACAGCCGCATCAAGGGGTTCGCGAACATGCTCTACGGCGGCGGCTTCTGGGTCGACGAGTTCTTCGCCGGCGATCATGAGGGCGTGGTCTGGATCCACGGCTATGGCAACGTGTTCGAGAAGAACCTGGAGGCCGGTGAGACGATCGACATCGAGCCGGGCGGCTGGGTCTTCCGCGACCACTCGGTGCAGATGTCGCAGGAGGTGTACGGGTTCAAGACCGGCTTTCTCGGCGGCGGCGGGGGAAACCTCGTCTTCAACCGCTTCACCGGACCCGGGCGAGTCGGGCTGCAGAGCGCCTACTTCCACCCGCCGGTGTCCGAGGGCGCGGGCGGCCAGGCCCAGCGCGAGGGTGGGGGAGGCCTGCTCGGCGGAATCGTCGGCGACCTCCTCGACAACCGCTAGCGGTTCGGTCTGATGGCGTTCGAGCAGGCGTACCTGGCGGCTCATCCGCTTCCACCCGGGATCGTCGGCTCGCTCGGCCTGGGCGGCTACCAGTTGCTCGTCGACGTGGCCGGCGTGGGCGCGGGGCGGCTGGGCCCGCAGGCGTTCCTGCTGGTCGCGCCGGAGCCGGATCCGTCGCTGCCCGACGCGGGCACCCAGATCTCGCTGCATCACTCCAAGCTGCGCGACGAGCGCGAGATGGCCGCGCTCACTCAGCTCGCCGCCCAGCTCGGGTACATGCGGCTGTCGGGGTACCGGCTGGCGCTGGAGCGCCACGGGCTGCGCAGCAAGGTCAACGTGGTCAACCCCGCCAGCGGCGCGATCGTCGCGACGATCCCCGACCGGCACGGCGGGCGGCTGTTTGGAGGGGGCGCTTCCGCGGGCGCGCTGTTGTCGTCCGTGCGGGCGCTGCCTCCGGCGGGGCCGCCGCCGGACCTCGCGGCCCCCGAGGCTCTGCATCAGGCGCTGCTGGCCTTGGCTTTGCGCGACGAGTCCGTCGACGGTGTCCAGGCGGTGGAGCTCGCCGATCGTGCTCTGGAGCTGGTGCGGGCCGATCACGCGCTCGACCCGCCGGCTGCTTTGGAAGCGGCTAAGCGGGCGGGCGGCTAGCCGCGATCCGGGAAGTTCGTTCCGCCCGCCGCGGTTCTGTGCCCGCGGGGAACGTTGTTCTCGCCCAGCGGGATGTTTGTTCCCCGTGCGCCCAAGATTTCACTGCGGGGAACGTTCTTCCCGCCGTACGGCCGGCAAAGGGCGGACACAACGTCGCATGCGCGCGGCCCGAGCCGACGCGTGTGACGAACTGGCCTCTCAGCGGCCGGAACCTCGAACGCACCGATCAGAACAGCGCGCGTGTGACGAAACGTTTGTCCCGAGCAGCGAGCGCGGGAACAACGTTAAACGGGCGGCGCTGAACGCGCCGCGTTCAACGAAGTTCCCGCCCGCCCGACTTGCTCGCTCGCTCGCTCGCCGGCCGGTTGGCTGTGGACTGTTGAGCAGTCAGGCTTCGTTCAGGTGCAGGAGCGGCCGAGCCGGGCACTAACCTCGCCGCTCGTGCGCGTGCTTGTCTTCCACGGCTACCTGCTGCGAGGCACCGGCTCAAACGTCTACAACGCCAGCCTCGTGGCGGCCCTGGTGCGGCTCGGACACCAGGTCGACCTGCTGTGCCAGGACCGTCACGCGGACGAGTTCGACTTCGTCGGCGCCGTCGCCGACTGGGACAGCGGCGAGCTGTCTGTGCGCGAGGTCAGACCCGCCGGAGCGACGGTCTATCGCCCCAACATCGGCGGTCTGCTGCCGGTGTACG
>DASYFZ010000422.1:0-3251 GCA_036000295.1 Solirubrobacteraceae bacterium | reverse complement strand
GCCGGCCTGTTGAAGCACCTGCTTGGCGCCGGCGACGTCCGAGTGCGGATTGAGCGTCATGTTTGCCACCGACGGGTGCAGGAACTGCTGGAAGATCGGCAGCGTCAGTCCGCTCGCATTGGATACCGGCGGCTCGATCCCACCTTCCGCCTGCTCGCTCAGCGCGGTGCGGTCGATCGCCATGCTGATCGCCTTGCGCACCGCCAGCTGATTGGTCGGGAACTTGGTCAGGTTCGGCATCAGGCTGTTGGTCTGAATCGGCGTGAACCACACGTGGTGGTTGGAGTGGCCGTTGACGAACACCTGCTGCACGCCGGGGATGAAGTTGCCCGCCCAATGAAGCTGGTCGGTCTGCAGCGCCGACAGTGCGGTGTTGGCCGATGCGTACGTCGGGAACTGCACGGTCCCGACGGCCGGCTTGCCGCCCCAATACGTCGGGTTGGCCTTGAGCGTGATTCCCTGCGACGAGAACTGCGAGACGCCGTAGGGGCCGGTGCCGACCGGGTTCGGGTCGGCGTACTTGCCCGGGTCGCCCACCTTGCTCCAGATCGCCTGCGGGACGATGTACGTCTGGCCCGCGATGTTCTGCAGGTTGGCGTATTGGGGCGTGGCGAAGTTGAGCGTGACCTTGTTGGCGCTCGAGCTCACGCTCTTGGTCGCCAGACCGGTCGTGTTGACGTCGGGGTACTGCTTGAGCATGTTGAACGTGAACGCGACATCGGCCGCCGTCATCGGCGAGCCGTCAGACCACTTCACCCCAGGACGGATCGTGAACGTGATCGACTTGCCGCCGTTTGACCAGCTGTAGCCGGTGGCCAGCCAGTTGTAGTACTGGCCGGGCTTGATGGCGTTGGTCTGCAGCAGCGGCTCGTAGATCAGCGACGTGGCACCGAGCAACGCCGCGGCGGATGACTGGATGAACGGGTTGAAGTTCTTGGTGATCGCGTTCTGCTGGCTGGACTCCACCGTCAGCACGGAGGAGCTCGAGCCTGTGGTCGCGGCCGCGTTGGAGGAGGAGCCGTTGTGCGAGCTGCCCCCGCAGCCGGCGATCAGCCCTGCGGCGACCAGCGCCGCGCACGCTGCCGCCAGACCTTGTTGGTTGATCCATCGTTTCATCGAGGAGCACCCTCTCTCTGATAAAAGACTCGTGTCGCGTATGTAGAAATTCACGTCCCTGGTTGCAGGCCAGGAGTCGTGTCACGTATGTGGACGGTCACGTGCCCCCGGGTGATGCCGGGGGCGCGGGCTTTAAGTCATCGTTCGATCCTCCCTTCGAACCCGAAGCTGGCGCCCGAACGCGTCCGGATCGGGCGCGGAAGCGATCAACAGCCGCGTGTAGTCGTGGCTCGGAGCTTGCGTGACCTGCTCGGCCGGGCCGCGCTCGACGATCTCGCCGCCGTGCATGACGAGGATCTCGTCGGCGAAGTAGCGAGCCGACGCGATGTCGTGCGTGATGTAGAGCACCGCGAGGTCGAGCCTGGCGCGGAGCTCCTCGATCAGGTCGAGCATCTCGAGCCGGATCGAGACGTCGAGCATCGACACGGGCTCGTCGGCCAGCAGCACCCGCGGCGAGGCGGCGAGCGCACGCGCGATCGACACGCGCTGGCGCTGCCCTCCCGAAAGCTCATGCGGGTAAGAGTCGCGAAATTGCTCCGGCGGCGACAGGCGGACCTGCTCGAGCAGCCGGTCGAGCTCGTCGTGGCCGGCCTTGAGCCCACTGCGCTCGCTGTGCAGGCGCAGGGCTCGCTCGAGGTGGTAGCGCACGGTGTGCAATGGGTTGAGCGACGCGAACGGGTCCTGGAAGACCATCTGCACGGCTCCCTTGTACGCGCGAAACCCCCGGCGGGCGGTGGGTTCGATGGGCGCGCCGTCGAGCAGGATCTGCCCGCCCGAGCTGCGCTCCTGGCCGGACAGCATGCGCGCCACCGTCGTCTTTCCAGAACCGCTCTCGCCAACCAGCGCGGTGATCGTGCCGCGGCGCAGTGCCAACGACACGCCGCGGACGGCCTCGACCTCGACGTGGCGTCCAAGCCGGTAGCGCTTCGCCAGGTCGACGGCTTGCAGCACGACCGCACCGTCCTGCGCCTGACGCTGCCGCGCGGCCACGACTGGCTCGCTCTCGGCGCGCGACGCGTTGACGAACGGGCACGCGCTGAGGTGCTCGGACGCCACCGGCGTCAGCGCCATATCGACCGTCTTGCAGGCGTCGGTTGCAAACCCGCACCGCGGGACGAACGGACACCCGAGCAGCGTTCCCCGCAGGTCAGGCGGCGATCCGGGGATGCCCGAGAGCTTCACGCGCGGGCCGCGCAGCCGCGGGAACGAGGTGAGCAGGCCGCGCGTGTACGGGTGGGCGGCACGCCGGTGGATCTCCTCGCGCGTGCCGGACTCGACCACCTGGCCCGCATACATGATCACGACCCGGTCGGCGATCTCGAGCAGCAGCGACAGGTCGTGGGTGATGAACAGGACCGAGAAGCCCAGCGCGTCCTTGAGCTCGAAGATCTCGGCAAGGATGTCGCGCTGCACGACGACGTCGAGCGCCGTGGTCGGCTCGTCCATGATCACCACTTCGGGCTCGGCCGCCAGCGCCATCGCGATCATCACGCGCTGGCGCATGCCTCCGGAGAGCTCGTGCGGATAGCTGGCCAGGCGCGCGCGCGGGATGCCGACCATTTCGATCAGCTCGACGACGCGGTCGTGGCGCTGCTCACGGGTTAGGGCGAGGTGGGCGCCGAGTGCATCCAGCAGCTGGTCGCGCACGCGCAGCACCGGGTTGAGCGAGTTCATCGCGCTCTGGAAGACGATCGCGATCTCGCGCCAGCGCAGCGCGCGCAACTGCTCGGCGGTGGCAGTCAACACATCGACCCCGCCCGCCTCGAGACGCCGCCCCTGGTACGTGACGCTCCCGCCGGTGATCACGGCGGGCGGCCGCAGCAGCCGCATCGAGCCGTACGCGAGGGTCGACTTGCCGCAACCCGACTCGCCCGCCAACCCCACCACCTCGCCGGCATGCAGGGCGAGGTCGACGTGGCGCACGGCGCGGACGTCGCCGCCGCCGGAGCGGTAGGCGATCGACAGGTCCGAGATGTTCAGGATCGGCCCACGGGTCGCCCCGGCCGAGCCGGCGCGCCCCGAGGCCAGGCCGGTGGTGTCGATGGGCTCGGCCACGCCGACCTCCTGAGGTTCGAGACCCGCGCTCATGTGCGCTCCGTGACGGACTCGCGCAGGACCGGCGTCGGGTCAGAGGG
>DASYFZ010000405.1:0-13004 GCA_036000295.1 Solirubrobacteraceae bacterium | reverse complement strand
GGCACGCGGAACATCATCTGCTCGACGTAGCCCTCCTGGTACTGGTCAGTCATCTCGGATTTGAAGAAGCCGGGCGCGAGCGCATTGACCCGGATCCCCTTGCGGCCGGTCCACTGCTGCGCGAGGTCGCGCGTCAGGCCGATGATCGCGGCTTTCGACGACGCGTAGGCGGCCTGCGGAAGGAACGCCGACGTGGAGCCGATCACGCTGCCGATGTTCACGATGCTGCCGCCGTCGCGCATCTCCCGGCCGCACGCCTGAGCCATGAAGTACGAGCCGTTCAGGTTGATGTCGATCACGCGACGGAACTCGTCGGGCGTCTCGCGGGTGGCGGGCACCGCGGTGCCGACCCCAGCGTTGTTGATCAGCACATCGACCTTGCCGAGCTGGTCCACGGTCTCGGCGACCACGCGGTTGCAGTCGTCGGGGTTGGAGACGTCGGCCTGGACGGCGATGCACCGACGGCCACGCTCAAGTACCTGCGCCTTGGTCTCTTCCAGCTTCTCGACGCGGCGCGCGCAGATCGCGATGTCGGCACCCGCCTCAGCCAGGCCGATGGCGAACGCGACGCCCAGCCCGGACGAAGCACCGGTGACGATCGCGACCTTTCCGGCGAGCGAGAACGAGTCGAGAATGCTGCTCATAGGGCGCGCGGACTATAGCCACTACCCAACTCCAGGCGGGCGACGATCACGCTGACGACGGACCGTGGGCAAGCGCGAACAGGCGCCAACTGCCCGCGACGCCTCGAAGCTCGTGCTCTCCGCGATCGGCGAGCGCGATCTGCGAGCCGGCGATCAGGTCGTTGACGGTGCGCGACACGAGGATCTCCCCCGGGCCGGCGAGCGCCATGATCCGAGCGGCAATGTTGACGGCAATGCCTGAGATGTCGTCGCCCCGGCGATCGCATTCTCCGGTGTGCAGACCGGCACGGACCTCGAGGCCGAGCCCCGCAAGCTCGTCCAGAATCGCAGCTGCGCAACGGATCGCGCGAGCCGGACCGTCGAACACAGCGAGCAACCCGTCGCCGGTGCCCTTGACCCTCCGTCCTCTGAACCGCTCGAGCGCTCGAGCGCAGGCGCTGTCGTGGGCGTCGAGTAGCTCGCGCCAACGGCGATCTCCAAGTTCGGTGAGGCGCTCCGTCGACCCAACGAGGTCCGTGAACAGCACCGTCGCGAGTACCCGTTCCGGCGGCGGCTCGTAGCTGTAACCGGTGAGGAAACGCTCGATCGCGGCGACGACCGCGTCCTGGTCACCGACGAACGGGAAGTGGTCATCGCCGGGCAGCTCGATGTACTCGGCATCGGGTATTTGGGCGGCGATCCAACGCGCCTGCTCGACTCGATTGATCCGGTCGCCCGTGCGGTGGAGCACCAGGGTCGGTACGCGAATCGTGTCGAGGATGTGACGGACATCGATCTCGCGGTCCATAGCGACCATCGCGTGCAGATCCGCAGGCGTGGCGGACTGGCGCTCGAAGCGATTCAGCCAGCGCAGGTACTGAGCATCGCCAATCATGCTGGGGCTGTACGACGGGAGCGTGATTGTCTCGGGCGTACCCCAGCGCGCCGCCCACCGCTGCAGGAAACGATCGACCTGCTCGCGGGAGTGCCCGAGCTCGAAGTCCGGGGCGTTCAGTAGTCGGGCGAAGGTGCCGAACAGAACGAGGGCCTGGGTGCGCTCGGGGTAAGTCGCGGCAAACAGCATTGCCATCGGGCCGCCGTGCGAATAGCCCATCACCGTCGCCCGTTTCATCCCGACAGCGTCCATCACCGCGCGCGTGTCATCCATGCGCGCCTCGAGCGTCGCGTGGCCAATCGAGCGGTCGGACATCCCACTGCCGCGCTTGTCAAAGATCGCCATCCGCGAGAAGCTGCCCAACGACCGCAGGAATCGCGCCATCAGCGGCTGCTCCCAGAACAACTCGATGTTGCTCACGCCCGGTGGAATCGTGACCAGATCCACCTCGCGGGACCCGCCGATCACCTGATAGGCGATATGGACATCGCCGCTCTTGGCATACAACGTGTCAGGGATCGCGTTGGTGCCGAACCAAGAAACCGCGTCGCCCATCACGAGCGATTATCCGCCACCGACCTAAGCCGGCGGTCACCTGCCGCCCGCGGCGTCCCCCCCGAGCGCAGCCTCGATGTAGCTGCGCTCGGTTTCGTACACGTGGGCCGACTTGATGATCATCAGCAGTCTGCCGACGGGGACTCCGAGCGCGCCAGCGACGTGGTGCTGCAGCGAAGCCAGCTCCACCAGATTGCCGTAGCCCTTGGCGCCAAAGTCAATGCTGTGCGCGTACACGACCAGCTCGACAGCACCGTCCGGAAGCCAGAAGTCCAGCATGCTGACGCACGGGATGTACGTCGTATCTGTGCGTGGTTGAAACGTCGTGATCGTCGCCGAACGCGACGAAGGATCCGCGCTGAGTCTGTCGATCACCCACCGGACCTGGTCACGGCCGGTGTGGTCGTAGTCAAACAGCCGCGTCGCGTAGCTGTCGGCCTCACCGAGGCTCGCCACTCGCGCGCGATCAGTGAAGTTGTCGTGCATCCACGCGAGCCGCTCGGGGTCTGCGTGCTTCGCGATGATCTCGTCGTCGGGATCGGGCCGCTCGACCGCCAAGGTAACCAGCGACAGCTCCCGGATCGGCAAGCCGTCGTAGAGGCTCGGCACGCCGCTGGCGATGATCCGGCCGGCCACAGCCAGCCACGACTCGCCGATGGTGCGCGATCGCAGAAGGGACGGTTCATCGAACGCCAGCCGCATCGCCACGCCCGCATCGTAGCCAGCCGACGTCTGGCAAAGCCCGAGAACGCGGAGAGCAAGCACCTTCTTTCGACCGGGCGGCGGCCTCGAGCCCCCGACTCGCGCCTGGAGGTGGCTTGCCGCTCTTAGTGCGACTGATTGGTTGGTGTCCGAGTTGGCCCTCAGCTTGGCCGCTTCGCTGCTTCGGCTCAAGTCATCCTCCCGGGTCGCGTTTGGATCACGGTAGGCCCGGCAGCCGCCCCCTCCTCATCTGTCGCTCGACCTGACCCCGCGGATCTTGGGGCGGTCAGGTCAAGTCGTCGATTGAGCCGGCGGAGACGGGCGCGGCGTCACCGAGGACGGAATGCAACTGCGCCCTGTTGTCGACGTCGAGCTTGTTGAACACCTTGGCGAGGTGGTAGCCGACGGTCCGGTGGCTGATGTAGAGGCGTTGGCCGATTCGTCGATTCGAAAGGCCCGCTGCAGCGAGCCGGGCGATCTGCGCCTCGCGCTCGGTCAGCTCGTCCCGTGCGTCGGGGGTGCGCCGGCGGACTCGCTCCCCGGTGGCGGCGAGCTCCCGCGCCGCCCGCTCGGAGAAGGCCGGGAGACCGATCGCCTCCAGCATCCGGTGCGAGGCTCGCAGCTCTTCCCGTGCATGGCTGCGCCGACCCTCGCGCCGCAACCACTCGCCATAGAGGAGATGGGCGCGGGCGAGGTCGACGCGCGCCGGGGTAGCCGCGAGGCGCTCGATCGCTTCCATATACAGCGCCTCGGCGACAGGACCGGCGCTGAGGAGGGCCCGCGAGCGGGCCTCGACGCCGGCCACCCAATCGGTGCCGACGGCCTCCGCGGCGGCTGAGAGCAGCCGGAGTGCATCCGCCGCCTGCTCGGGCTCATCGCCGCGGGCCGCCGCCTCCACCAGCTCGGGAATCCACAGGCCCGGCTGCCCCACGGGTCGCTCCATCGCGAGCCGCGCCGCGGCCAGCGCGTCGTCGTAGCGACCGAGGCCGTTGGCGAGGAAGGCGGCCTCCCAATGTAGGAACGCGACACCGAGACCTTCGCCACGGGCCCTGGCCGCGTCGATCCCGGCCTGCAGGAGATTCGTCGCGTCCTCGTTCTCTTGCGCACGCCGGGCTGCAAGCGCGATCGCCGCGTAGCGCGGCAGGCGGGACCCCGTCATCTCAGCCGCGGCCTCGATCTGCTCTACCAGCGACGAGGCCCCATCCATCTCGCCCGCCTGAATGAGCATCACGGCACGCGAGGTCAGGGCGGTCGCCAGCATCGCGAGGTCGCCGACCGTACCGATGACCTCGATCTGGTGCGCGGAGAGGTCATCCCAGGCCTGGTGGTCCCAGAGGGCGATCGCGGAATAGACCCCGAGCGAGAGCCAGCGCGCCGCGCTGCCATCGCGCGAGAGAGAGCCGTCGGCACAATGGCCATCGACGGCCGCGCGGTAATCGGCGAGGGCAGCGCTCAACGGACGGGCGCCGGCGGCGAGGCCTTCACGAACCAGTCGGATCACGCCGTCGAGGAGCAACCTCCGCGGGTCACCATGCCGGGAGGAGGCCAGCCGCGAGGCTCCAACCGCGGCCGTGGCGATCGCGGCGACGTCGACGGTGTCGTCCAGGCCTCCCGCGATCAGGCTGATGCCGAGCGCTTCCATGTAGGTCTGAATGGCGAGGTCCGCGTCGATCGGCTCCAATCGCTTCGCCACCGCGAGAAGGCGGAATGCGTCGCCGGCGTCGTGGGTGGTGACGTAGCGGAGCTGGATCTTCGCCAGGTCGAGGCGCGCCCGAGCATCGTCGTCCAGTGAGGCGCCCGCCGCGGTCGACAAGAGCGCAAGGGCCTCGTGGGCCGATCCGACCATCAGGTTGTGGTGGGCAGACGCGAGGGCCCGCCGGGCGCGTCGCCCCGAGTCGGGGGTGAGCATCGCGGCCTGTCTCAGGAAGGCCGCGGAGGCCGCCATGCCTCCTCGTCTTTGCGCCCGCTCGGCGGAGCGCTCGAGCTCGGCGGCCACCTCCTCATCGTGGCCGAGGGTGCCGTGGGCGGAGTGCCAGGCGTGCCGATCGGGGTCGACCTCCGGGTCGGTGGCGCTCGCGAGCGCTCGATGCGCCCGCCGGCGCTCATTCGGCTCAGCCGATCGATAGATCGCCGAGCGCACCGCGGGGTGGCGGAAGAAAACCCGCTCGCCGATGCTGACGAGGCCGGCGGCTTCCGCCGGCGCGGCGGCCTCCGGGTCGATTCCGAGCAGGGCTGCGGCTCGCCAGAGAAGGGCCGGGTCGCCGGTGGGCTCGGCGGCGGCGACCAGCAGCAGCAGCCTCGTATCCCCCGGCAGCGCTTCGGCGCGACGGCCGAAGCCCTCGTCGAGCAGGCTCACGATCGGCGTGGATCGTGAGCCCTTGATACCGAGCCCGCCGGCAAGCTCAGCCGCGCTGAATGCTCGCGGCAGCTCGAGCAGGGCGAGTGGGTTGCCGCGGGCCTCGCCGATGAAGCGCTCTCGCACGCTCTCGTCGAGAGGGGCGGGCAGCCGCGATTTCAGCAGCGCGCGCGAATCCTCGGGCGAGAGGCCCTTGACGACCAGTTCGGGCAGGCCCCGGAACGGCTCGATCGGGTCCCGTATCGCGAAGACGAGGGCGACTGGATCGGCGTCGAGGCGGTGGGCGGCGAAGGCCAGCGTCTGCGCGGAGATGCGGTCGAGCCACTGCGCATCATCGATCAGGCAGACCAGAGGCCGCTCATTGGCGGCGAACGACAACCGGTTGAGGACGCCGAGCCCAACCAGGAAGGGGTCCGGTGGCTGCTCGGCGTCGCTGAGGCCAAACGCGACCTTGACCGCCGCGCCCTGGGGAGCGGGCAGTTCGTCGATGCTGCCTTCGAGCATGTCCGAGCACATCCGATGTACGGCGGCGAAGGGGAGTTGCCCCTCGGACTCAACCCCACTCGCCCGCAGAACCGTGGTGTCCTCCGCGCGCCCAGCGAAGGCATCGAGCAGCGCCGTCTTGCCGACCCCTACCTCGCCCCGAATGACGAGCGCCCCTCCGCGACCGCCACGAACACGGGTGATCAGGTCTTCGATCACCGCCATCTCCGTCTCCCTCCCCAGGAGCGCCGGGGCCGCGCGCCTATCCATCACCAGGCGAGATTAGCGGTGGCCGACCGGCATACCGGCCGTGCCGCAACTGGTCGATTGACAGACGCGAAGGCGCTCGACCGCGCCTAGGGTCGGTCGCCGCCACTCCGGCTCAGAGGCAAAGCGTCCTGGAGTCGGATCAGGCGAAGGAGACCCCCAAACAAGGAGATAACGATGAAACGCGTCCACCCCTATGCGGCAGGGATCGCTGCGATCGTCGCGCTGCTCGCGCTTCCGATCGCGGCCTCCGCCGCCGACCACCATCACACCTCGCCCGCCAAGCCCACCGTCGTCCTGGTCCACGGCGCCTGGGCCGACGGCTCGAGCTGGGACGGAGTCGTCAAGGTGCTGCAGGGCGACGGCTACACCGTCGACGTCCCACCCAACCCGTTGCGCGGCCTCGCGGCCGACTCTGCCTACCTGAAGGACTACCTCGGGACCATCTCCGGCCCGGTGGTCCTCGTCGGCCACTCCTACGGTGGAGCAGTGATCAGCGACGCGGCGACCGGCGATTCGAACGTCAAGGCGCTCGTCTACGTCGACGCGTTCATCCCCGACAAGGGTGAGAGCCTGATGGACCTCCTCACCCCGAAAAACCCGGATGAACCCGGCCCCAACCCCGAAGCACTGTTCAACTTCGTGCCCTTCCCCGACGCGCCGAACGGCGTCGCGGATCTGTACCTGAAGCCGCAAGTGCTCCCGGCCGTGCTCGCCAACGACCTCCCGGCGAGCGAGGCCGCGGTCCTCGCGGCGACCCAACGACCGATCGCCTCCAACGCCTTGGTGGAAAAGTCCGGGACGCCGGCCTGGAAGACGATCCGTTCCTGGGATGTCATCGGCACCGAAGACCACCTCATCCCGCCGCCGCTGCAGGAATTCATGGCTAAGCGGGCGGGCTCCCACGTCATCGACGTGAAGGCGTCGCATCTGTCGCTGGTTTCCCACCCAAAGGTCGTCGCGGGCGTCATCGCCACGGCTGCCCGGCACGTTCGCTGAGTCCGCCCTGTCCCGGTCCGGCCCGGCTCCATCGTGGAGTCGGGCCGGAGATCCAGAGAGGCGCCGTCCGTCGACACGAGGCTCCGACTTTCGCCGGTGAGACGAGCTGGCGTCTGGGATAGTTGGACGGGAGCAAGAGGGGACTCTTGGCATGGTTGGGCGTGAACGTGAGCTGGTGCTGTTGCGCGAGTTCCTCGCACTGGAGGGTCCCGCGCGCGGGATCGTGCTCGTGGGTAGCCCAGGCGCTGGTAAGACGACGCTTTGGGAGGCCGGCGTTGCTGGCGCCCGGGAGCGAGAGCTACGGGTGCTGGTGTCGAGGCCCAGCGGCGCCGAGGCCGGGCTTTCGTTTGCGGCGCTGGTCGATCTGTGCGACGGGCTCGAGCTGGACGCGCTCGCGAACGTGCCCGGTCCTCAGCGGGTTGCGTTGGAGGTGGCGCTGTTGCGGAGAGAGCCGTCCGCGGTTGCTCCGGAGCCGCGGGCGATTGCGCTGGGAATGCTGAACGCGTTGCGCGCGCAGGCTGCCCGCGGGTCGTTGCTGGTCGCAATCGACGACGTTCAGTGGCTGGATCGGCCTTCGGCTGAGGTCGTCGTGTTTGTCGCGCGCCGGCTCGAGGGCGAGCGCGTGAGCTTTTTGCTGGCGAGACGTCCCGGGCCCCCGCCGGAGCTCGAGCGGGCGTTGGAGCGTTTCGGGGTGAGTCGTGTCGACGTTGGCGCCTTGAGCGTTGGGGCGACGCGGCGGCTGTTATCGGAGCGACTCGGCTTGAGTCTTTCGCGCGGGACCTTGCGGCGGATTGTCGACGCGACACTGGGCAACCCGTTGTTTGCGTTGGAGCTGGGACGCGTGTTGGTGGAGCGAGGCCGGCCGGCGATCGGCGAGGACATCGTGGTGCCCGACTCGCTCGAGGGCCTGCTCGGCACGCGCTTGTCGGCCGTGCCTGCGGAGACGCGCATGCTGCTGCTCGCAGTGGCGCTGAGCCCCGAGCCGCGCGCGGCCGAGCTGGCAGCGATCGCAAGCGAGGATGCGTTGGAGGACGCCGTCGACCGTGGTCTGCTGGTGCGCGAGGGCGAGCGCGTCCGTGCGTCGCATCCGCTGCTGGCTGCGGTGGCGCGTAAGCGCTCGCGTCCGCGGGAGCGGCGCGAGCTGCACCGCGCTCTAGCTGGTTTGAGTACCGATGATGAGCTGCGCGCCCTGCACCTGGCCCTTGCGACCGAGGGTCCGGACAATGAGCTCGCCGCGACTGTGGCGCGCGCCGCGGATGGCGCGTCGGCGCGCGGCGCCCGACAGGACGCGGTTCAGCTCGCCGACCACGCCCTGCGGCTGACTCCCTCAGGGTCGGAGGCGAGAGCAGAGCGTGTGCTCGCGCTCGGTGCGTATCTCCACAGGGCCGGCGAGCTGCAGCGCCTCACAGACCTGCTCACGCCCGAGCTCGGATGGCTGCCCGCAGGCGCGATGCGCGCCCGAGCGTGGCTGCTACTTGCCGAGGGCGCGTCCGTCGCGACGGCAGCCGAGTACCACCGTCATCTCGACGAGGCGCTCGTCGAGTGTCGGGACGATCCGGGGCTGCGGGGCCAGGTGCTGGCTCGAAAGACGGCCGACCTGGCAGGCGCCGGGGTGGTGCGCCTCGAGGAGGTCGAAGCTTGGGGGCTGGCAGCGGTGTCCGCCGCTTCGCCCGCGCAACCAGATCTGGAGCGGCGGGCGCTTTACGCGCTGAGTTGGCCCCGCGCGCTGCGCGGCCATCCGATCGACGAGTTGTGCGAGCGCTTCAGCGCGGCGTCAGGCGCTTTCGGCTACATCGCCGAATCTCCCCACAGGGTGGCAGCCCAGCGGTTGATCTGGCGAGGCGACGTGGCGCTTGCCCGCGAGAAGTTGACCGGTTTGTGGGCGCTTGCGGATGAGCACGGTGAGGTCCAGTCGTATGCGCTGCTGCGCGTGCACTTGTGCGAATTGGAGCTGCGTGTCGGCGATTGGGATACGGCCGCGCGGCACCTCGTGGAGTGGGTTGAGTCTTTAGACCGCGAGCTGCTGATCTTTCCGATGTACGAGCGTTGCCGTGCTCTTCTGGCCGCCGGGCGCGGCAATGCTGCGGAGGCGAATCGGTGGGCGGATGCGACGATCGTCGCGGCGGACAGGATCGGTATCGGCTGGGATAGGCTCGAGGCCCTGCGGGCGCTCGGGATGGCAGCACTGGTCGCACGCGACCCCCAGCGCGCGGTCGAGAGCCTTGGCGCGGTCTGGGAGCACCTCGAGCGCGAAGGGGTCAACGAACCCGGTGCATTCCCGGTTGCGCCCGACCTGGTCGAGGCGCTCGCGGAGCTCGGCGAGCACGAGGCGGCGCTCGCGGTCACTACGCGGCTGGGTACGTTGGCAGACGAGCAGCAGCATCCGTGGGGCCGCGTGACCGCAAGGCGGTGCGCCGCGGTCGTGGCGCTCGCGTCGGGTCGAGAACACGAGGATGCGACGGCGGCCCTGGAGCTCTCGGCTGACGACTACGAGCGTCTAGGGCTGCCGTTTGATCGCGGACGCGCGCTGCTGAGCTTGGGTCGAGCGCAGCGTCGGCTCAGGAAATGGGGCGCGTCGCGCGGCACGCTGGAACGCGCGGTGGCGGCGTTCGAGCAGCTTGGCTCCGAGGGCTGGGCCGACGCCGCGCGGTACGAGCTCTCGCGCGTCGCGGCTCGCCGACCGAGTCCCAGTGGCGAGCTCACCCCAACCGAGCGGCGGATTGTTGAACTGGCGGCGAGCGGATGCTCTAACAAGGAGATCTCACAAGCGCTCTACGTCACCGTCCACACCGTCGAGGCGCACCTAACGCACGCCTACGCGAAGCTCGGCGTGCGATCGCGTACCCAGCTTGCGGGCCGGCTCTCCGCGTAGCGCGGCGCGCCAAAGTCGGGGGGTTTCCCTAATTGCGCGGGCGCCGGATCGCGCTTACGGTCGCTCGCGATGCCGGAATATCTGATCGAGCTGTACGTCTCGCGGACCGATGCGCTGATCGTGACCGAGCGCTGCGAGAGCGCTCGGACCGCGGCCGAAGAGCTGACCCGGCGCGGGACGGTGGTCCGCTTTCGCCGGTCGATCTTCGTTCCCGACGAGGACACCTGGTTCGTTCTATTCGAAGCGGAGTCGCCAGAAGCCGTGCGCGACGCCGCCCGGCTTGCGGCGATGCCGTGCGACCGCGTCAGCAGCGCGATCACCCAGACGTGAGCAGCGATGAATGAGCAGAGCAGAGGGGGAAGATATGAGCAAGGCCAAGCAGCATGACGGTCCATCGCGCCGAGACTTCTTGAAGGGAGCCGGGGCCGCGGGGGCCGGTTTGGCGGTGTCACTGGGCGGCGGCGGGTTGACGACGCCGACTGCGCGCGCCGCCCAGTCGCCGCCTCATCTCCGCGCCGCGCGTGGTCACTCGTGCGGCGGCGCGCCGGCGAGCAGCGCCGAGTTCGGCCGCATCTTTCCGTCGCTCGCGCCGTTCGCGGAGCCGACCGACACGGTGCGCGCTGCGCTGCTCGAGGTGGGTCGCCAGGGCGGGATCATGGACGCCGGCGATCATTTGGACGCCGGCCCGAAAGCGCTGATCGTCGACCCGGCCGTCAACGGCAATCCGAGCTCCACGAACCCGTACGGCACCAATCCCGACAATCCCACAATGACCGCCGGGTCGACGTTCATTGGCCAGTTCACCGACCACGACATCACCTTCGACCAGACATCGCATCTGGGAGTTCCTCAAAACCCGCTGATCTCGCCAAATACCCGCACGCCGGCTCTCGATCTGGACTCGGTGTTCGGCGGCGGCCCCGGCAAGCGGCCCGATTTGTATGTGTCGAACGCGGACGGGTCCGTCGGGCCAAAGCTCAAGATCGGCACCGGGGGGGTGCACGAAGACGTCCCGCGAGTGGCCAACGGCGACGGGACGTACAGCGCGTTGTTGGGCGACCCGCGCAACGACGAGAACTTACTGATCGCCGGGCTCCACTGCGCCCACATCCTGTTCTACAACCGCGTCCTCGACGAACTCCCGAACTTGAGCCTGCGCGCTTTTCCGTCCGCGCGCGACGCCGATCTGGACAACACGTATGTCGCGTTCTTGGTCGCTCGCGAGATCACCTTGTGGCATTACCACTGGCTGCTGGTCAACGAGCATCTGCCGCAGATCGTCGGCCAGGCGATGGCTAACGACGTGCTTCGGCGGGGCAATCGTTTTTACCGGCCTCCGGAGCGGGACGCGTTCATGCCGATCGAGTTCGGCGCCGCCGCCTACCGCTTCGGACACAGCATGGTGCGCCCGTCCTACCGCGCTAACTTCACCAGCGGAACCGGCGACAGCACGAGCCCCACCGCCAACCCTTTCTTCGCGCTCGTTTTCGACACAAACGAGCCGGACTTCAGCGCGCCCGTCAGCCATGACCGCGCCGATCTCCTGGGCGGGTTTCCTGCACCAAGACGCTACGTCGGGTGGCAGACGTTCTTTGACCTTGGCGACGGGCAGGTCAAGAACAACAAGCGAATCGACACGACGATCTCGAGCGTGTTATTCACCCTGCCACTGCCGGCGATCGCTCCACACACCCAAACCTCGCCGGTCGTACTGCCGCAGCGCAACCTGCTCCGACAGCTCACCTGGGGGCTGCCGTCCGGGCAGAGGGTTGCCACGGCCATGGGCGTCCCCGCGCTCGGACCAAGCGACCTGACCGACATCGCCGGCGTATACGCACCGTTCGGCCGAAGCACCCCTCTTTGGTACTACATCCTCGCGGAAGCCAAGGCAACCGCTGACGGGTTAAACCTCGGCCCCGTTGGCGGCCGGATCGTTGCCGAGACGCTGATCGGCCTCCTACGTGCCGACCCAACGAGCTACCTGAACATCTACCCTCGCTTCCAGCCGTTCCTGGGCACCGACCTGTCCCTCGGCCCCACACCCAACCCCAACATCACAGGCAACCGCAGCTACACCAGGGCCCACTTCCTGCATTACGCCGGCGTCCTGACCCCCGGAACCTACCGGTGACGGCCCGACCACTGTCACCGGCGTTCGACCTTCGTGCCGGAGGGGCAGACGTGCTTTGTGTTTTATGACGCGTCGTCGCGAGATGCCGCTCGCGGCGGGGCTTGCGAAGCCGCGGCCTTGGGATCAGATATGGGAGCAGGACCAGCTTCCTTCACATCTGGCGCATATCCACGGTGATCTGGGTCGGCCGACGACGCTGCCGGCGCGTCGGCCCACTATCAAACGCTCTGCATATGCACACGTCCCGTTTGCACGCCTAGTGGTCACAGTCGGCTGTAACCCAAAGCGACATGCTCACCCTGGATCCGGCTTACGCGCGGTGGCGAGTTTGATCGCGACCGGCAGCTCTAAGCCGTCACCATGTCGGTAGCTCCCGGCGAGGCGATCGAACGCGAGCCGGATGCGTTGCCGGACCTCCACCGGCTGGCGCGTCAGGAGCGCGGATACTCGCACCGTCGCGCCGAGCATGCCGTCCCAGAGCTCATCCGCACTGGCGAACCGCTGCACGAAGGTGATGTCCGTCACGTCGAGGCTCGCCAGACCCTGCTGGCGGAGCGCCGCGGTGAACGCTTCGTCGTCGGAGAAACGGAAGAAGTCAGGGCCGCGTGGGAGATCGGCCGGCGGCATCGCTCGCGCTTCCGCGACCGCGTCGAGGAACACCCCGGCCAATCGGTGCTGGGAGGGATGAGCCCATACGGTGAGGGCCAGCCTGCCGCCGGGACGCAGCACGCGCGCGAACTCAGCGATGGCGCGCTCAGGACGCGAGAGGTGCATGACCGCCAAGTTGCCGACTACGGCGTCGAAGGATGCGTCTGCGAACGGCAGGTCGTGCGCGTCCGCGCGACGGAACTCAAGCCCCGGGTGAGCGCTTCGGGCTCTCGCGATCATCGCCTCCGCGACATCGATGCCCACCACTGATGCCCTGCGCTCTGCAGCGTGGGCGGCCACCCACCCCGGCCCGGTGGCCACGTCCAAGACTCGCGCGCCGACCCCAACTGAGGCAGCGGCCAGCAGAGGCGCAACCACCCGATCGGTGATCACGTCGAAGAATCGCTCGTAGGCGACGGCTTTCTGCTCCCAGCCCGCTGCCTCGAAGGCGTCGAAAGCATCGGGGTCAACGG
>DASYFZ010000376.1:0-3012 GCA_036000295.1 Solirubrobacteraceae bacterium | reverse complement strand
CCGGCGCAGATCCGCCACCTGGTCGACCGCGCCTGCCGGATCGCGCTGGCCGAGCGCAGCGTGACCGCGATCATCGTCCCCAACGACCTTCAGGACGCGGACGCCGTGCCGACGCCGCCGCGCAAGCACGGCACCGTCCATTCCGGCCCCGGTTACACGGCCCCGCGGGTCGTCCCGGCCGAGACCGAGCTCGACCGCGCGGCCGAGATTCTCAACGCCGGCGAGCGCGTCGCGATGCTCGTCGGCCAGGGAGCGCTGCACGCCACCGACGAGGTCGCCGCGATCGCCGACACGCTCGGTGCCGGCGTCGCCAAGGCGCTGCTCGGCAAGGCGGTGCTGCCCGACGACCTCCCGTACGTGACCGGGTCGATCGGCCTGCTCGGTACCAAGCCGAGCTGGGACATGATGCAAGACTGCGACACCCTGCTGATGGTCGGCTCGAGCTTCCCGTACTCGGAGTTCCTGCCCGAAGAGGGCCAGGCGCGCGGCGTCCAGATCGATATCGACGGGCGGATGCTCGGGATCCGCTACCCGATGGAGGTCAACCTCGTGGGCGACAGCGCCGAGACGCTGCGCGCCCTGATGCCGCGCCTGGAGCGCAAGGAGGACCGCTCCTGGCGCGAGCAGATCGAGGGCGGGGTGCAGGAGTGGTGGGAGCTGATGGAACGCCGCGCCGCCGAGCCCGCCGACCCGATCAACCCGCAGCTCGTGTTCGCGGAGCTGTCCAAGCGCCTACCTGACGGCGTGATCATCAGCTCGGACTCCGGCTCCTCGGCCAACTGGTACGCGCGCGACATCAAGCTGCGCCGCGGGATGATGGGCACGCTGTCGGGGACCCTGGCCACGATGGGCCCGGGTGTCCCGTACGCGATCGCCGCCAAGTTCGCCTATCCCGACCGGCCCGCGATCGCGCTCGTCGGCGACGGCGCGATGCAGATGAACGGCATCAACGAGCTGATCACGATCGCCAAGTACCGCCACCAGTGGTCAGACCAGCGCCTGATCGTGATGGTCCTCAACAACCGCGACCTCAACCAGGTCACCTGGGAGCAGCGTGCGATGGAGGGCAATCCGAAGTTCGGGGGATCCCAGGATCTGCCCGACTTCCCGTACGCGAGCTACGCAGAGCTGCTCGGCCTGAAGGGGATCAGGGTGGACAGTCCAGAGCAGGTGGGGCCGGCGTGGGACGAGGCACTGGCCGCCGATCGTCCGGTCGTCTTCGAAGCGGTGACCGACCCGGAGGTGCCACCGCTGCCACCGCACATCACGATCGAACAGGCCAAGGCGCTCACCTCGGCGCTGATGGCAGGCGATCCCAACGCCGGTCAGATCATCAGGCAGTCGTTCCGCCAGAAGGTCGGGGAGTTCTTCACCGGCCGATGAGCATGGCCGTCGCCCCTCCCACGGCCGCGGTGCAGGAGATCGAGGTCGCGGCATACACGATCCCGACCGACGCTCCCGAGGCCGACGGCACGCTGTCGTGGGATTCAACGACGATCGTCGTCGTCCACGCCCACGCGGCCGGCGAGTGGGGGCTGGGCTACACCTACGCCGACGTCTCGACGGCCAAGCTGATCGACTCCAAGCTGACCGCCGTCGTCCGCGACGCCGACGCGATGGCGCCTGAGGCGGCGTGGAAGAAGATGGTCGGCTCGATCCGCAACCTGGGGCGCCCAGGCATCGCGTCGATGGCGATCGCCGCGGTCGACGTCGCGCTCTGGGATCTGAAGGCGCGGATCCTGGGGCTCCCGCTCTGTCGGCTGCTCGGATGCGTACGCGAAGAGGTGCCGATCTACGGTTCCGGCGGGTTCACCGCGTACTCGCTCGGGCGGCTGTCCGAGCAGCTTGCGGGCTGGGTGGAGCGTGGGATCCCGCGGGTCAAGATGAAAGTCGGCAGCTCCCCGGACGACGACCCCGGCCGCGTGAGGACTGCGCGCAAGGCGATCGGGCCCAGCGCTCAGCTGTTCGTCGACGCCAACGGCGCGTATTCGCGCAAGCAGGCGCTCGAGCTCGCCGAGTGCTTTCGTGCCGACGCCGCCGTGAGCTGGTTTGAGGAGCCGGTGTCCTCCGACGACCTCGAGGGATTGCGGGTGCTCCGCGACCGCGCGCCCGCCGGGATGCCGATCGCCGCGGGAGAGTACGGCTACGACCTGCCGTATTTCGAGCGCATGCTCGCCGCCGGCGCCGTGGACGTGCTCCAGGCCGACGTCACCCGCTGCGCCGGGATCACCGAGCTGCTGCGAGTCGACGCGCTGTGCCACGCGCGGGGGATGCCGCTATCGCTGCATTGCGGGCCTTCGATCCACCTGCATCCGGCGCTTGCGCTCCAGCAGTTCTTGCATCTGGAGTACTTCCACGACCACACTCGGATCGAGGACCTGCTGTTCGACGGGGTCGCGGTGCCGCGCGACGGCGCCCTGTATCCGGAGCTCGGCCGCCCCGGGATGGGGCTCGAGCTCAAGCGGGCCGATGCGGAGCGATATGCCGCGTAGTGCGATGACCCGCGTCATGCGCCCGCTCCCGATCAGGCGCCGCCGCGCGCCGGAGCGGGCCGCCGCCCGCTGGTGGCGAAACGTCTCCCACGGCCGTGCCCAGAAGACGCTCGCCGCCGCCACGGCCGCGAGCGCGTTGCCGCTCGGCGTGGAGATCTACTTCGAGCACTTCCGCGGGTCGTTCGGCGACAAGTGGATGTGGACCCCTGTGGCGCTGTCGCCGGCGCTGAGCGTGGCCGCGGTGGCCGGCATGCGCTCCGAGCGCGCCGCTCGCACATGGCTGCCGGTGCTATCGGCGCTGTACTGCCTGGACGGCCTGGTCGGCGTGGTCACCCATGTGCGCGGCGTGGCGCGCAAGCCGGGCGGGTTCGAGGAGCCACTGTTCAACATCGTGATGGGCCCGCCGCTGCTGGCACCCGGCTCGCTCGCGCTGGTCGGCGGCATGGGCCTCGCGGCGGCCGCGCTCGGACGCGAACGCTGATGGCCGGCAAGCACCGAGACTTCCGGCTCCCCGACCACC
>DASYFZ010000312.1:0-3176 GCA_036000295.1 Solirubrobacteraceae bacterium | reverse complement strand
CAGGAGGCACAGACGCATGTGCGGAATCGTCGGCTACGTCGGCCCCCGTGAGGCCCGCCCGCTACTACTCGCCGGACTAGAACAACTCGAATATCGGGGATACGACAGCGCCGGCATCTCGGTGCTCAACGGCGACACGATCGAAGCGGTGCGCGCCGTCGGAAACCTGAGCGCGTTGCGCGGCGCGATCTCGGCGGGCGAGGACACGGGCAGCGTCGCGGTCGCGGAGCGCCTGCAGCCCGGGACCGGCATCGGTCACACACGCTGGGCGACCCACGGTGGCGTGACCGAGGAGAACGCCCATCCACACTTCGACACCTCCGACCGCATCCACATCGTCGTCAACGGGATCGTCGAAAACTACATCGAGCTCAAAGAGCGGCTGATCGACGAGGGAGCGATGTTCACGTCAGAGACCGACGCCGAGGTGATCGCCCACCTCGTCGCCGATCACTACGACGGAGATCTGGTGGAGGCCGTGCGCAAGGCATACGGCGAGCTTCGGGGTCACTACGCGTTCGTGGCGATGAGCGCCGACGAGCCGGGCTTGCTGGTTGGGGCGCGCAACGAATGTCCGCTGATCATCGGACGGGGCGAGGACGAGCAGTTCATCGCCCCGGCGATCCCCGCTTTCCTGCGCGAGACCCGGCACGTGCAGTACATCGAGAACGACGAGATCGTCGTCGTGCGTTCCGACGGAGTGGAGTTCTTCTCGCCCGCCGGCGAGCCACTGCCGCGCGAGATCGTCGAGATCGACTGGGATGCCGAAACCGCCGAGAAGCAGGGCTACGAGACGTTCATGCTCAAGGAGATCCACGAGCAGGCCGACGCCGTCGCCGAGACGATCGGCGAACGCGCCGCCCGCAACGACGGGATCGACCTCGGCGACCTCGGCACGATCGACGATGAGGTCCTGCGCAACGTCAGGCGCATCGTCATGGTGGCCTGTGGCACCTCGTATCACGCGGGTCTGATCGGGCGCTACGCGATCGAGGAGTGGTCGCGAGTCCCGGTCGACGTGGAGATCGCCTCGGAGTACCGGTACCGCAACCCTGTGGTGGGACCGGGCGACCTCGTGGTCGGCATCTCGCAGTCGGGCGAGACGGCCGACACGCTGGCGGCGATGCGCACGGCCCGCGAGCGCGGGGCGAAGGTGCTGGCCCTGACGAACATCATGGGCTCGCAGGCCACGCGCGATGCCGACGGCGTCCTCTACACCCGCGCCGGTCTGGAGATCGGCGTGGCCGCGACCAAGACGTTCGTCAGCCAGGTGGCCGCCTGCTACCTGCTGGCGCTACGTCTGGCCGAGCTGCGAGGCACGCTGGAGCCCGAGGTGCTGACCGACGTGATCACCGAGCTCAAGCACCTGCCGCATCTGATCGCGCTGATCCTCGAGCACGGAGTCGAGAACATCGAGCGGATCGCGCTCGCGTACCACAGGGCCGACTTCTTCCTCTACCTGGGCCGGCACGTCGGGTTGCCGGTCGCGCTCGAGGGCGCGCTGAAGCTCAAAGAGATCTCGTACATCGCCACCGACGCCTACGCGGCCGGAGAGATGAAGCACGGACCGATCGCGCTGCTTGACCAGAGCACGCCGGTCGTCGTGATCGCCACTGACTCGCCGGTGCTCGAGAAGGTCATCTCCAACATCCAGGAGGTACGCGCGCGCGGAGCGCGGGTGATCGCCGTGGCGACCGAAGGCGACCGTCGCCTGGACGATCATGCCGACGAGATCATCCCGATCCCCGCGACCAACTGGATGCTGGCGCCGCTGCTTGCGGTGGTGCCGCTGCAGCTGCTGGCCTACTACATCGCGCGAAAGCGCGAGCTGAGCGTCGACCAGCCGCGCAACCTCGCCAAGACGGTGACGGTGGAGTGAGCGCGGCGTCCGCGCCGGCACCCGGCATCGGGATCGACCTGCTCGAGATCGAGCGCCTCGAGCGGGCGCTGGAGCGCCGGCCGCGGCTGGCGCTGCGCCTGTTCACCGACGCCGAGCGCGAGTACGCGGCGGGACGCGCGCGCCCGGGCCAGCACCTGGCGGCGCGATTCTGCGCCAAGGAGGCGGTCGCCAAGGCACTCGGCATGGAGGCGTGGAGCTTCCGAGAGGTCGAGGTGCTTGGCCGCGACGGGCCGCCGGTGGTTCAGCTTCACGGCGCGGTGGCGGAGCGCGCCCGCGCGCTTGGCGTCCGCGTCGAGGTGTCGCTCACCCACAGCCACCGCGACGCGGCCGCGGTCGCGATCGCGCAGTGAGCCTCCCGGACTGGCTCGAGCCGCTCCCCGGCGCCGCCGAGCAGCGCGCGCTTGACGAGTGGGCGATCGGCGAGCGCGGGATTCCCGGCGTACAGCTGATGGAGCGCGCCGGGGAGGGCCTCACCAACCTGGTGTGCGAGCTGGCGCCGACCGGGACGATTTCGGTCGTCTGCGGCAAGGGCAACAACGGCGGCGACGGCCTCGTCGCAGCCCGGCTGCTTCGCGTGCTCGGCCGCGACGTCAGAGTGCTGCTGCTCGCGGCGCCCGACGAGCTCCGCGGCGACGCCAGGACCAACTGCGAGCGCCTCCCCGGCGCCCCTCCCGAGCCGTTTGACCCCGCCGGCCTCGAAGGTGCCGGTGCGGTCGTCGATGCGATCCTCGGAACCGGCTTCTCCGGCGAGCCTCGCGGTCTCGCCGCCACCGCGATCGCCGCGATCAACGTGGCCGGCGGCGCCGGGGCGGTCGTCGTCGCATGCGACGTGCCCAGCGGCGTGGACGCTTCCACCGGGGAGATCGCCGGCGAGGCGGTGCGCGCTGGCGCGACGGCGACGTTCCACGCCGCCAAGCCCGGTTTGTGGATCGCCCCCGGCAAGGGCCACGCCGGCGAGGTCAGGGTGATCGACATCGGGATCCCGCCCGGAGGGCCGCTGCGAGCCGACGTCGGGCTGATCGAGGACCGGGTGACGGCGCTTGTCCCCGTGCGCGGTCGGGATTCGACCAAGTTCGCCGCCGGCAGCGTGCTGGTGTGCGGCGGCTCGCTCGGCCTCACCGGAGCTCCCTCGATGGCCTCGGAGTCGGCGATGCGCGCCGGCGCGGGCTATGTGACCGCTCTAATCCCCGCGTCGCTGAACCTCGTATTCGAGACGCGCCTGCTCGAGGCGATGTCGGTGCCCCTGCCCGACGCTGACGGGTCGCTGCTGGCCGCT
>DASYFZ010000274.1:0-3380 GCA_036000295.1 Solirubrobacteraceae bacterium | reverse complement strand
CCGTCACGGGCTAGTCGTCTACGCGAGCTGGAACGGGGCTACCGACGTCTCGACGTGGCGCGTGCTCGGCGGCGCGACCGCGACCGCGCTGCATCCAGTGGCGACGTCTCGCAGCACCGGCTTTGAGACATCGATAGCGACCGGCCGGTATGCGTACATCGCAGTGCAGGCGCTCGACGCCGAGCGGCACGTGCTCGGGCAGTCCGCAACTCAGGGTGCCGGCTAGCGGGCCCATGCTCCTCACCGGACTCAAATCGGCCGATCCGAACGAGCCTCCGAAAAGTTCATAATTTCTACTAAAGGTTTCTGGACGAATGGCCGATAGAAGAAACCGAGGGGCACGGAAAAGCAGGAAGCGCACGCAAGGAAGCTTTATAGGGGCGCTTTTAGGGTGGTGCGTCGATGGGCTGGGGCTGAGCCCATCGACGCGTCGCCTGCCACTCGCGAGACGCGACGCCTCACGCCGTCGCTGACGTTTTCATAATTGACGGGATGGGCACGGTGGCTTGAGCTGAGCGGGATCAGGTAGGCGTGCTCCACATCCACCGAGCCGAACGCGCAGACGGACTTGCCGACGCGCTCGGCGGCCTGCTTGCTGCGCCGCTCGAGGATCCCTTCGCGCCCGAGGTCGTGTCAGTGCCGACCCGCGGGATGGAACGCTGGCTCTCGCAGCGCCTGTCCGCCTCGCTCGGCGCTTCGCCGGGTCGGCGCGACGGCGTCTGCGCAAACGTCCTGTTCCCGACGCCGCGACGGCTGATCGGCGACGCGATTGCGACGGCTTCGGGCGTCGACCCGGACGCCGACCCGTGGCTGCCCGAGCGCTCGGTGTGGCCGCTGCTCGAGGTGGTCGGCGACGCGGTGGCGCAGCCGTGGCTGCACAAGCTCGCCACCCACCTGGGTTACGGGGAGGACGCGCCAGACCCGGTCAGGCAAACCCGCCGGCTGAGCGTCGTCCGTCATCTCGCCGAGCTGTTTGACCGTTACTCGCTGCATCGCCCGGAGATGGTGCGCGCCTGGGCCGCCGGCGACCTTCCCCCGATGACCGCGGCCGACGCGGCGTGGCAGGCCCGGCTGTGGTGCGAGCTGCGCGAGCGGATCGGACTTCCAGGGCCGGCCGAACGGCTTGAGACGGCATGTGCCGCGCTGGGCGACGACGGGTCGCGCCTCGAGCTCCCTCCGCGGCTGGCGCTGTTCGGCCTGACGCGTCTGCCCGCCGCCGATCTCCAGGTCCTGCGCGCGCTGGCCGCGCACCGAGACGTGCACCTGTTTCTGCTGCACCCCTCCCCCGCGATGTGGGAATCGGTCGCCCGGATCACGGCAGACGCGCCGGCGATCAGGCTGCGCGGGACCGACCCGACGGCGGAGGTTCCCAGCAACGACCTCCTGACCTCGTGGGGACGCGACGCGCGCGAGCTGCAGCTGATCGTCGGCGCGTCGGGCGAATACGCAGACCACCACCACCCGCTCGAGTTCGCCGGCAAGACGCTGCTGCGGCGCATCCAGGCCGACGTCCGCGCCGATCGCCATCCGCCCGGCGCACCGTTCCCGGGGCGCGACGACGAACGACCGCGACTTGACCCCGCCGATCGCAGCGTCCAGGTCCATGCCTGCCACGGAAGGGCCCGGCAGGTCGAGGTGCTCCGCGACGCGGTGCTTCACCTGCTTGCGGCCGACCCGACGCTGGAGCCACGGGACGTGATCGTGATGTGCCCCGACATCGAGACGTTCGCGCCGCTGATCCAGGCCACGTTCGGCGCCGGCGAGGTGACGCCGGAGGACAACGCACCGCCCGACGCCATCGACCTGCGGGTCCGTCTCGCGGACCGATCGCTTCGCCAGACCAACGGCGTGCTCGCCGTCGTCGCCGAACTGCTCGATCTGATCCCAGAGCGGATCACCGCCTCGCAGGTGCTCGACTTCGCCGATCGCGACCCCGTCCGGCGCCGGTTCAGGATCGGCGATGACGACCTCACCCGCCTGCAGAGCTGGATCGAGGATGCCGGAATTCGCTGGGGCCTGGACGCCGAGCACCGGGCTCCGTTCAAGCTCGGCCAGCTGCCGACCGGCACCTGGCGGTCGGGCCTGGACCGGCTCCTGCTCGGCGTGGCGATGACCGAGGATCGGCATCGCCTGTGGTCAGGCGTGCTGCCGCTCGACGACGTCGACAGCGGCGTGATCGACCTCGCCGGCCGCTTCGCCGAGCTCGTCGCCCGCCTTGGCGAGGCGATCGACGCGCTCAGCACCGACAAGCCGATTGCAGACTGGGCTCAGGCCATCGCAGACGCGGCCGATGCCCTCACCGCGACGGCGCCGCGAGACGCATGGCAGCGCCTCGAGCTCCAGCGCATCCTCGATCAGGTGGTTGCGGATGCGACATTCGCCGGCGCCGCGGTCGACAGCTCCATCGCGCTCGCCGAGGTGCGGGCGCTGCTCGCCGACCGGCTTGCCGGGCGCCCGACGCGAGCCAACTTCCGCACCGGGCACCTGACCGTCTGCACGCTCTATCCGATGCGCTCGGTTCCCCACCGCGTCGTCTGCCTGCTGGGTCTCGACGACGGTGCGTTTCCGCGCAAGTCACCGCGCGACGGTGACGACCTGATGCTCGAGGAACCCCACGTCGGCGAGCGCGATCCGCGCAGCGAGGACCGCCAGCTTCTGCTCGATGCGCTGCTTGCGGCAACCGATCACCTCGTCATCACCTACGCCGGCAACGACGAGCGCACGAACATCTCCCGTCCGCCGGCGGTGCCTGTCGGCGAGCTGCTCGATGTCGTCGACGCCACCGTTCGCACCGACAGCGGCACGGCTCGCGAGCAGGTCGTGGTGCGCCATCCATTGCAGCCGTTTGACACTCGCAATTTCGACCCCGGCGCGCTCGTCACCGATCTCACCTGGGGCTTTGACGCGACCACGCTCGACGGGGCGCGGGCATTGGTCGGTCCTCGCTCCGACGGCGGATCGTTCCTGCCCGAACCGCTGCCGCGTCTCGAGTCAGCGCTGGTAGAGCTCGACGACCTGGTCCGGTTCGTCGGGCACCCGGTGCGCTCGTTTCTGCGCCAGCGGCTTCGAATCGGCCTGTTCGACGTCTCCGACGAGATCGAGGATGGACTCGCCGTCGAGCTCGACGGGCTGCAGCGATGGGGAGTGGGCCAGCGGCTGCTCGAGGCGCGCCTCGCCGGGACCGAGGGACGCGCCGCGATCCTCGCCGAGATCGCTCGCGGGACGCTGCCACCGGGTCATCTCGGCCACCCGGTGATCAACCAGGTCTACCCCACCGTGGACGCGATCTTGACCGAGGCTCGGGGGCTGATGCCCGCCGACGTGGTCTCAGAACCCGTCGACGTGCACGTCGAGCTTGCCGACGGGCGGCTGCTCACGGG
>DASYFZ010000250.1:0-4367 GCA_036000295.1 Solirubrobacteraceae bacterium | reverse complement strand
CTCGACTCCGGTCCCGTCGCACCCGCGGGCGGCGAACAACGCTCCCGCGATGCCGGTACCGCATCCGATGTCGAGCACGCGCCGGGCGCCATCGGCCAGCAGCCAGTCGACCAGCTCGGGCGGATACGTCGGCCTGGCGCGGTCGTAGAGCTCCGCGCCGTTCCCGAAGGACTCGGCGCGCGAGCGGTCCTCGAACAGCATCAGCTGACCGCTTCGGCCGCGCGCTCAGCGGCGTCGTCCGCGCGTTCGGCAAGCGCCCGAGCGAGCTCCTCGCGCGAGTGGATGTCGAGCTTCTGGTACACGTGGCGCAGGTGGTACTCGATCGTCTTCGGGCTCAAGAACAGCGCCGCCGCGGTCTCCCGCGTGGTCTTGCCCGACGCGAGCAACAGGCCGATCTGCAGCTCCTGAGGCGTCAGCTCGTCGACGGTGCTGGGGTCACGACGCCGCATGTTCTCGCCGGTCGCGGCCAGCTCGCTGCGGGCTCGCTCCGCCCACGGGCGCGCGTCGAGGCGCTCGAACGCCTCGATCGCGTCGTGTAGCTGCTTTCGGGCCGGGACTCGGTTGCGCGCCCTCCTCAACCGCTCCGCATAGGCCAACTGGGTCCGTGCCTTCTCGAACACGTCGGGCGTCTGCTCGTGGTGGCGGAGCGCGCGCTCGAAATGCACGGTGATGTCGGCGTCCGGCGCGACCAACCCCCGGCATCGCGCCGCCCTCGCCAGCGACCACGGCTGAGCTTTGGCGTTGGCGGCGGCCGTCAGTTCGGCGGTGACCCGTTGCGCCTCCTCGACGCGCCCGAGCCGCGTGTAGGCGTCGACAAGCTCGGCCGCCGGTGATAGGTCGACGTCGGTGATCGAAAGCTCGGCGAGTAGTTTCTGACGCTGCTCGAGGTACTCGGCCGCGCGGACCGCGTCGCCGAGCCCGAGCTCGAGCTCGCCGAGCGCCGCGGTGGCCCACACCTCATAGAGGCGCGTGCCGAGCTCCATCGACAGCGCCATCGCCTCGGTGGCGTCCTGCCGGCAGGCCTGCTCCCGCCCGCGCCGAGCGTGTAGCCAAGCCAGGCCCGACAAGCCGAAGGCCAGAGCTGTGCGGCGGTCGCTCTCGCGGGCGAGCTCGATCGCCTCGCGGTAGGTCGACTCGGCGACCGCCCAGCGGTCCGTCGTCGCCTGATCTCGCGCCAGCAGGCCCAGCACGGGCGGAAGCGCTCCGACCGCAGCGCGCTCGCGGGCGATCTTCAGCGCGTGCTCGATCAGCGAGCGGCCGACGTCGGCCTCGCGCAGGAAGATCGGCGCCAGCGTCAGCCACGGCAGCAGTCGCAGGTCGTCGTGGAGTTCGGGAGCACCCTCCACCAGCGTGATCGCGTCGTGGATTGCGTCGGCTCCGGACGCTGCGTCACCGCCGAGGATCCGAGCCATCCCGAGCGTGGTTAGCGCCAGAAATCGCGTCCGCACGGAGGGCTGTTGCGGCAGCGCGGCAAACGCCCGGCTGGCAACCGCGAGCATCTCGGTCGGGTTGCCGGCGTGAAAGCACGCGATAGCGGCGTCGCACAGCATCGCCACGGCACGTTCGGGGTCCGCGCGCGTAGCCGCCGATGTGAGGATCGAGTGACCGCGCATCACGGGACCGCGCTGCATCGCGATCTCTCCGGCGAGCCCGTCGATGCTGACGGTCACCGCCGGGTCGGTCGTGCTCTGGCGCGCGGTGTCAAGCAGCCTGCCAGCGTGCTCGGCCTGCCCGGCGAGCCATGCGGCGTCGGCGGCGGCCAGGAACAGGCGCGCGCGGCGCTCGGGGTCGAGTGCGAGCCGGCCGGCGCGCTCGAACGCCGCGGCCGCCGCTGCGTAAGCGCTGCGGTCACGCGCTCGCATGCCCGCCTGCTCGAGCGCCGCCGAAGCGGCGTCGTCGGGACCGATCGCAGCCGAGGCGAGGTGCCAGGCGCGGCGGTCGACGTCTCGATCGGGAAGCGCTCCTGCGAGCGCCCGGTGCGCCTCGCGCCGCTGCTGCGCCGGCGCGTCGGCGTAGATCGCCGACCGGGCCAGTGCATGCCGGAACTCAACGGCGCCCGCGCGCAGCGTGATCAGCCCGGCGCTCTCGGCGGCGGCGAGCGCGCCCAGGTCGATCTCCAGCGAACGCGCGGCGCGCTCGAGCACGACGACTTCCCCGGTGTCGCTCGTCGCCGCCAGCACCAGCGCGCGGCGCGCAGCCGCATCGAGCGTCTCAGCCCGTCTCAGAAACGCGCGCGAGATCCTTGCCGAGACGAGCACGGGCGCGCCCTCGGGCGCGAACGCGAGCTCGCCGGAATCGTCCGCCAGTTCGAGCAGCGCCAACGGGTTGCCCGCGGTCGCCACGTGCAGGCGTCCCGTGACCGCCGGCGCCACGCCGTCAAGCAGCGCGGCGGCCTCCTCGCTGCTCAGCCCGCCGATGCGGATCGTCGGCAGATCGGCGTCGTAGAGCACCGACGGCTCGTCGTCGCGCGCGGCCAGCAGCACCGCGATGGGGTCGGCCACGAGCCGGCGAAATGCGAACAACAGCGCCTGCGCGCTGGAGTCGTCGAGCCAATGGACATCGTCAACCAGCACCGCGACCGGGCATTGCTCGGCGTAGGCGGCGAGCAGGCTGAGCGTCGCCGCGCCGACGGCGAAGCGATCCTGCGCCGGGCCCGGCCTCAGCGCGAACGCGCCCTCGAGCGCGACGGCTTGCGGGCGCGGGATCCGCTCGAGCATCGGCACGGCGGGACGCAGCAGCTCCAGCAGGGACGCGAACGGGATCTGCGCCTCGGACTCGACTCCACGAGCGCGCAGGACCTGCATGCCCTCGGCGTGCTCGGCCGCGTAGTCGAGCAGCGCCGTCTTTCCGATTCCGGCTTCCCCCACGAGCGCGAGCGTGGCGCTGGACCCCGATCGCGCTCTGGCAAGAGCGCGATCGATCTCGTCGCGCTCCTGCTCACGCCCGAGCAGCATTGGGCAAGTCTAGATCGCCAGGGGGGTCGGCTAAGACTAGGTGCCCCCCCGGAAGCGAGCAGGCCCACCCCAACCCTAGGGTCATCCGAAATCGACCCTGGAGGAATCACGTGAGCACCATCGAGGAGCCAGTTGCAATCGATGTCGACAAGCTTCACCAGTTCGTATTCCGAGCCGTCGACGAGGTCGGCGCGACTCTCAACACCGCACTCGTGGTGATGGGAGACAGGCTCGGCCTATACCGCGCGCTCGCCGGCGCCGGCGGCCTCTCACCGGCCGAGCTTGCGCAGCGCAGCGGCGCCGCCGAACGCTACGTTCGCGAGTGGCTCAACGCCCAGGCCGCGGGTGGCTACGTCGAATACGACCCCGACAGCGGCCGCTACACGCTTCCGCCCGAGCAGGCGATCGCACTCACCGACTCAGACAGCCCGGCCTATCTCCCCGGCTTCTTCCAGATCGCCCTTGGCTCGGTGATGGACTCCCCGAAGATCGTGGAGGCGGCCCGCAGCGGCGACGGATTCGGCTGGCACGAGCACACGCACGACGTTCACGAGGGGTGCGAGCGCTTCTTCCGGCCCGGCTACAACGCGAGCCTGGTGGCGGACTGGCTGCCGGCGCTGCACGGCGTCGTCGAGAAGCTCGAGCGCGGGGCGCACGTCGCCGACGTCGGCTGCGGACACGGCGCATCCACGATCCTGATGGCGCAGGCATTTCCGCAGTCGACGTTCGTCGGCTGGGATTACCACGACGGCTCGATCGAGACGGCGCGCAAGCGCGCCCAAGAGGCGGGTGTCGCGGACCGAGTTAGTTTCCAAACGGCACCTGCGGCGGCGTACAGTGGAACCGACTACGACCTCGTGACGATGTTCGACTGCCTCCACGACATGGGCGATCCGGTCGGCGCCGCGCGCCACGTCCGCAGCACGCTCAAGCCGGACGGCACCTGGATGATCGTTGAGCCCAACGCCGGCGACAGGGTCGAGGACAACCTCAACCCAATCGGCCGCGCGTACTACGCGTTCTCGACGCTGCTCTGCACGCCCGCGTCGCTGTCCCAGGAGGTCGGCCTCGCGCTCGGCGCACAGGCCGGCGAGGCGCGGATCCACGATGTCGTGCAGGCTGGGGGTTTCGGGGGATTCCGTCGAGCGGCCGAGACGCCTTTCAACCTGGTGTTCGAAGCACGTCCGTGACCGCATCGGCACACGCCGAGATGGCGGCGCCCGCGAGCAGGGGCGATCTCGCGGGCGCCCCAGCGCGCGAGCAGACGCGCGCGCGCTACCCGGATGCGGAGGGCTACGTCGAACGCGACGGCGTGCGGATCTTCTGGGAGCGCTACGGCGCCGGCGAGCCGACCGTGTTGCTGCTGCCGACGTGGTCGATCGTGCACTCGCGCCACTGGAAGCTGCAGATCCC
>DASYFZ010000222.1:0-5561 GCA_036000295.1 Solirubrobacteraceae bacterium | reverse complement strand
CGGGCCCAAGCACCTCGACATGCGGCTGACGCGCGCAAAGCTCAACGAGCTCACGAGCGCGCTGCTCGACCGCACGATCGCGCCGGTGCGACAGGCACTGGACGACGCCAAGGACAAGGGCGCCGCGACCATCGACCACGTGGTGCTCGTCGGCGGTATGACCCGCATGCCCGCCGTCCAGGAGAAGGTCAAGGAGCTCACCGGCAAGGAGCCGCACCGCGGCGTCAACCCGGATGAGGTCGTTGCCGTCGGCGCCGCCATCCAGGCAGGAGTCCTGGCCGGCGACGTCAAGGACGTCCTGCTGCTGGACGTCACCCCGCTGACGCTCGGAATCGAGACCAAGGGCGGCGTGATGACCAAGCTGATCGAGCGCAACACGACGATCCCGACCCGCAAGGGCGAGGTCTTCTCGACGGCCGAGGACAACCAGCCGTCGGTCGAGATCCACGTGCTCCAGGGCGAGCGCGAGATGGCCACCTACAACAAGTCGCTGGGCAAGTTCCAGCTGACCGGCATCCCGCCCGCGCCGCGCGGCATCCCGCAGATCGAGGTCGCATTCGACATCGACGCCAACGGGATCCTGAACGTGTCCGCCAAGGACCTGGGCACCGGCAAGGAGCAGAAGATCGAGATCCGGTCCGGCTCTGGCCTCTCCGAGGACGAGATCAAGCGGATGGTCACCGACGCCGAGTCCCACGCCGAGGACGACCGTCGTCAGCGTGAGCTCGCCGAGGCGCGCAACAACGCCGAGAACGCTGCTTACCAGGCCGAGCGCCAGGTCAAGGACCTGGGCGAGCAGATCGACTCCAGCTCCAAGGACGAGATCGAGGCAGCGATCAAGGAGGTCCGCGAGTCGCTGACTAGCGACGACGCCGCCGCGATCAACGCCAAGACCGAGGCGCTGCAGTCAGCGTTCCACAAGGTCTCGGAGGCGATGTACCAGCGTGCGCAGGAGCAGGCGGCCTCGTCCGCCGGCTCAGAGGACGGTGCCGATGGCGGCGCCAGCGCGTCGACCAACGGCGCGGGCGCTGAGGACGTCGTCGACGCCGAGGTCGTGGACGAGGGCAAGTAAGCCATGGTCCCCAACCATCGACACGCTCCGGACGTTGCACCGGGCGCGCCTTCGGGCGCGTCCGGAGCCGACCCGGACGTGACCGCCGACAACCCGGTCGTGCCCGAGCCGAAGCCGGCGCCGGCCGCGTCCGAGCCCGAGACGCTCGACGCGACCGCCGACGTGACGCCAGAGGACGCGCTCGAGGAGGACGTCGAGGAGATCACGGCCAGGGCCAAGAAGGCCGAGGAGTACCTCGCGCTCGCACAGCGCACCCAGGCCGACTTCGAGAACTACCGCAAGCGTGCGGCGCGCGAGACCGCGGCCGCACAGGAGCGCGGCGTCGCCAAGCTCGCCAAGGAGCTGCTGCCCGCGGTCGACAACCTCGACCGGGCGCTCGAGGCCGCCCAGCACGACGGCGACAATGGCGCGTCGACACTGGTGTCGGGGATCAAGCTCGTGCACGCTGACGTGATCGCCGCGCTGTCACGCGTAGGGATCGAGCGCTTTGAGCCGAAGGGCGAGCAGTTCGACCCCCAGCGCCACGAGGCGATCGCGCAGCAGCCGGTGCAAGGCGCTCAGTCGGGGACGATCGTCGAGGTCTACCAGCACGGATACCTGCTCGGTGACTTCGTGATCCGCCCGGCGCGGGTCGTCGTCGCTGCCTGATAGGAGAACAACATCGTGGCGTCGCGTCCCGACTACTACAAGATCCTCGGAGTAGGCAAGAACGCCTCCGACGAAGAGATCAAGAAGGCCTACCGCAAGCTCGCACGCCAGTACCACCCGGATCGCAACCCAGGTGACAAGAAGGCCGAGGAGCGCTTCAAGGAGATCTCGCAGGCGCACGACGTGCTGTCGGATGCCGACAAGCGCAAGGCCTACGACCGGGGCACCGGCCCATTCGGCTTCGCGACCGGAGGCGGCGGCGGTTTCGATCCGGGCGCGTTCGGCGGAAGCTTCTCGGACATCCTCTCGAACCTTTTCGGCGGCGGGGGCGCCCAGCGCGGGCCCGGCGGCCGCCAGGGCGACGTGCGCTCGGGACGCGCCGCGCCGCGCGGCCGTGACCTCGAGACCGAGGTCTCGATGACCTTCGACCAGGCGGTCAACGGCGCGCAGGTGCCGCTGGCGGTGCCGACCTCCAAGGCGTGTCCCACCTGTCACGGCACGGGCGCCAAGCCCGGAACGACTCCGAAGGTGTGCCCGGTCTGCGACGGCCGCGGCGTCGAGGCGCAGAGCCAGGGGATCTTCTCGATCTCGCAGCCCTGCTCCAACTGCAGGGGCTCCGGAACGGTGATCGAAGATCCGTGCCCGACGTGCAGTGGCTCGGGCGCGCAGCGCAGCGTGCGCCGACTACGGGTCAACATCCCGGCCGGCGTCCACGACGGCAGCCGCGTGCGGCTGGCCGGCAAGGGCGAGGCGGGGCTTCGTGGGTCCCAGCCAGGCGACCTGTACGTGATCACCCGCGTATCGGACTCCCCGGTGTTCAAGTGGGCGGGCGACAACCTCGAGGTCGAGGTTCCGCTGACGATCCCCGAGGCCATGCAGGGAGCCGTCGTCGAAGTCCCGACGTTGAAGGGCTCAAAGCGACTGCGCGTGGCGCCCGGCACCAAGCACGGAACCGTGCAGCGGCTGCGGGGCGAGGGTCCGCCCAGGCTCGGCGGCAAGGGGCGGGGCGATATCCACTACCGCTTCCTGATCGACGTGCCGGACAAGCTCACGGCCGAGCAACAGGAGGCGGTGGACCGGCTTTCGAAGGTGATGAACGGCGATCCGCGCGCGAAGCTGTTCGAGAGCGCGGGCGACGGGAAGGCGAGAAAGGAAGCTTGATGGCGACGCGACGAACCACTCGGACGACGGTGCAGGTCTCATCTGACCGCGGCGTGTTCATGATCTCGGTCGCCGCGGAGCTGGCTGACATGCATCCACAGACCTTGCGGATGTACGAGGCGCGTGGGCTGATCGAGCCCAAGCGCTCGCCGAAGGGCACGCGGCTGTACTCCCACCAGGACGTCGAGCGGCTGCGCCGCATCCAGGAGATGACGGCCGAGCTTGGCATGAACCTGGCCGGCGTTGAGCGCGTGTTCGAGCTCGAGGAGCAGCTCGAGCTGATGTCGCGCAAGGTCAGGGGCCTGGAAAAGCGTGCGGCAGAGCTCAAGGCCGAGGTCGAGCGCCTGGAGGCGCTACGCCGCGAGCTCCGTGCCGAGGTCGTGCCGTACGTGAAGGGCGGCGAGATCGTCCGCACGGCCGACATGAAGAGCTTCAAGATCCACGTGCAGCGCCCCGGCTCCTAGCTACTGCGGTTGCGCGATCGCGCGCGGAAGGGTCAGCCACAGGTGCCCCCAACCGGCGGACTTGTGCAACGATCATGCCCGTGCGCACCTGGGGAGCTATGGGCATAGTCGCAGCAGTGCTGGCATTTTTTGCGCCCAGCGCACTGGCGGCAGGCCCGGTCGCGCAGGCAACGCGAGTGGGCCCGGTCCCTCACCAGCAGCAGCTCCAGCTGGTGCTCCCGTTGAACGCCAACCTCGCCGGGTTGGAGAGCTTCGCGCAGTCGGTGAACACGCCCGGGTCACCGAGCTATGGCCAATACCAGTCGATCGCGACGCTGGCCAGGCGCTTCGGAGCCGGCCCGGCAGCCAGCTCGCGGGTGATCGCCTACATGCGGGCCGCCGGCGCGACCGACGTCAAGCTCGACGCGACCCGCCTGTTCGTTGACGCGACGATGAGCGCCCCACGGGCCGCGCGTGTGTTCGGCACGCCGCTTGCGGTGTTCCACGCCGCCCGCCTCGGACGGTTCGTCGCGCCGACTCGCGCCGCGCGGGTACCGCCCGCGTTGCGGGGGCTGGTCACGACCGTGGTGGGACTCGACACGCGGTCGCTCACCGGCTCGTCGTACACCCATGCGGCCAAGGGCGTGCGCGCGGCGGCCAAGACGGGCGTCCGCGCCGACGCGACCCAGGCGCACGCGGCCGCCGTCGCGCCGTCCTCGGCGGCGCCTCTGACCGGCTCTCCGTCGGGTTGCGGACCGGCGCTGGCGGTCCAGGGCTTCACGCCGAACCAGTACCAGACCGCCTACGGCTTCGCGCCCTTGTTCGCGTCGGGGCTCCACGGCGAGGGTGAGCGCGTGGCGCTGATCGAGATCGACGGCTTCCGCTCCACCGATCTCACCTCGTTTGCGAGCTGCTTCGGCCTCGGCGTCCCGCCCGTGAGAGGTTTCGGCGTCGGGCTCAAGCACGCGCTTCCGCCCGGTGGCGAGGCCACGCTGGACGTCGAAGTGCTCGACGCTGCCGCACCCGGCCTCAAGGGCATCGACGTCTACGAGACCAAGCCCAGCGCCTCGGCCACGCTGCGAGCGCTGACCGCGCCGCTGCAGAACAAGGGCTTCAGGCCGCAGGTCATCTCGGCCTCGCTGGGATTGTGCGAGCCCGACGTATTCCTCGCGATCGGCTTGAAGGGAGTCCGCTCGGTCGAGGGGTCGCTCGCAATGGCCGCCGGCAGCGGCATCTCCTTCCTGGCATCAAGCGGTGACTCGGGCTCGGCCGATTGCGTCGACCTGACCGGCGAGCCCGTCGCGCGCCTGTCGGTCAACTACCCGTCGTCATCGCCGTGGGTCACGGGCGTCGGTGGCACCAACTTCGCGCTGACGCCCGCCAACACGATCGGCGCCCAGATCGTCTGGAACGACACGTCGCTGCAGCCTGGCGCGGCGGGCGGCGGCGGCACCAGCCAGCTGTTCAAGCGGCCCTCGTATCAGAAGGGGACGGTCAACAAGAACCGCCGATTCCTGCCTGACGTGTCGATGCTCGCCGACATTGCGCCCGGCTACACCGTGTTCTGCTCGGCCACGCCCGACTGCGTCAACTCGCAGAGCACCAACCCGTGGCAGACGGTCGGCGGCACCAGCGCCGCGACGCCGCTGCTCGCCGGCGGGCTCGCGCTGGTCGACCAGAGCCAGCGGCTCAACGGACGCCACGACGTCGGCTTCGTCAACCCGCTGCTCTACAAGATCGGCCGCAACCGGGCGCTGCGCGGCAACGTCTTCTCCGACGTGCAGGAGTTCAGCAACGACATCGGGCCGTTCATCACTCGCAACCACCGCTCGCTCGGGTGCTGCAGCGCCGGCCCCGGCTTTGACCGCGCCTCCGGCTGGGGCAGCGTGAACCTCACCGGCCTGGCCGGGACCGCGTTCACGCTGACCCACCCGCACGTCGGCCTGTCGCTGCCGCGCCACCAGCATCCCGCCAAGCTCGGGGCTCTGTTCGCGACCTTGTCGTGCTCGGCGGCCTGTCGTGTGGGGGCGTTCGCCGACGTCCGGATCGGCGGCGGCAGGCCATTCAAGATCGTCTCCGGGATCGCCACGCTGGGTGCAGCCGGCAAGACCACGGTCCTGATGGGATTCGGCAGCAGGCACTTGCACAACATGCGCTCCGGGCTGCATCACCACCGGGGCGTCACGATCAAGGTGTTCGGGCGGCTGTACGGCGGCAGCGGGACGCACATCGTCGCG
>DASYFZ010000243.1:0-2384 GCA_036000295.1 Solirubrobacteraceae bacterium | reverse complement strand
GATCTCGGTCTGGCCGGTCTCCTCGTTGGTGCGCACCTGGAAGGTCGGGTCCTCCTCGGCCAGACGGCCCAACGCGACGCTCATCTTCTCCTGGTCGGCCTTGGTCTTGGGCTCGATCGCGACCTTGATCACGGGCTCGGGAAACACGATCGTCTCGAGCTTGATCGGGCGGTCGGGCGCCGCCAGCGTGTCGCCCGTCGTGACCTGCTTGATCCCGACCGCTGCGGCGATGTCGCCGGCGTAGACCTCCTTGACCTCCTCGCGGTCGTTGGCGTGCATCATCAGGATGCGGCCGATCCGCTCGGTGCGGCCGGTGCTGACGTTCAACACGCGAGAGCCCGCCTCGAGGCGCCCTGAGTACACGCGGAAGTATGTGAGCTTGCCGACGTAGGGGTCGGCCATGATCTTGAACGCCAGCGCCGCGAACGGATCGTCGTCGGAGGCGTCGCGATGCGCGGGGCGTCCGCCGTTGTCAGACGACTTGTCGGGCTCGAGGCCCTCGACCGGCGGCACGTCGAGCGGGCTCGGGAGGTAGTCGATGACGGCGTCGAGCAGCGGCTGCACGCCTTTGTTCTTAAACGAGCTCCCGCACAGGACCGGCGTCAGCTTGGCATCGAGCGTCGCCTTGCGGATCGCGGCCTTCAGGCGCGCGACCGGGATCTCCTGCTCCTCGAGGATCATCTCGAGCAGCTCGTCGTCGTAGTGGGAGACCTCCTCGAGCAGGTGCTCGCGCGCGATCGCGGCCGCATCCGCGACCTCCGCCGGGATCTCGGTGACGTCCACCTCCTTGCCGAGCTCGTCCTTGTACAGGATCGCCTTCCTCTCGACGAGATCGACAATCCCACGGAAGTCGGACTCGGCGCCGATCGGCAGCTGAATCGGGACGGGGTGCGCGCCGAGGCGGTCGATCATCGTCTGCACGCCGCGGTCGAAGTCGGCACCGATGCGGTCCATCTTGTTGATGTAGGCGATCCGCGGCACGTGGTACTTGTCGGCCTGGCGCCACACGGTCTCTGACTGGGGCTCGACGCCGGCAACGGAGTCAAACAGCGCGATCGCGCCGTCGAGCACGCGCAGCGAGCGCTCCACCTCGACGGTGAAGTCGACGTGCCCGGGCGTGTCGATGATGTTGATCCGGTGGTCCTTCCAGTCCGCGGTGGTCGCGGCGGAGGTGATCGTGATGCCGCGCTCCTGCTCCTGCTCCATCCAGTCCATGACGGCAGCGCCTTCGTGGACCTCACCCATCTTGTAGGTGCGGCCCGTGTAATAGAGGATGCGCTCGGTCGTCGTCGTCTTACCGGCGTCGATGTGCGCCATGATCCCTATGTTGCGTGTGTGGTCGAGCGTGAAAGTGCGAGGCATTGCAGTCAGTTGGTCAAGTTGGGCGAGAAAGCCGAACGCGGACATGAAAAAGGGCCCACCGGGGCCCCTTCACGACGCATGTGTCGGCGTGGGGCGTTTTCTATGAGGTCAGCGTCTCCATCGAATGAACTCTCCGTACTCGGGGGCACGCACGGATGAACGTCACGCCTCCCGAGGCTGGTACCGAATATAGCACGGGGTCTGGGGCCTCAAAGCCACCACTGAGAGGCAGATTGCAAAGCAATCAGGGGCGTCTCGAACCGGCCTCGAGTTCGCTTCGAGCCTCGATTCTGGCAGGCTCGCTGCTCGGTGCGCTGCTGCTCGTCGTGGCCGAGTTCACGACGCTGTTCACGGTCCATGTCGAGACGAGCTCGGCGGCGATCAAGACCGTCGCGACCGGGCCTCATCATTCCTACGCGTTGCTCCTGATCGCGATCGTGGTCGCCGTGCTCGCGATCGCCGTATGGCGCGACTCGAGCCGGCCGGCGCTCCTGGCGATCGGGCTGCTCGGAGTCGTCGCGTTGCTGATCGCGCTCCTGGTTGACCTCCCCGACGCGAACGCCTCGGGCCTCGCGGGCTCGAGTACGACGCGCTACGTCGACGCGAGCTCGACGCCGAGCGCCGGGCTGTACCTCGAGACGCTCGGTGCAGTCGTGCTCGTGATCACGTGCGGAGTGGGCTTCATCGCGCTCGGAGCGCCTCGGCGTCGGCCCGCGGAAACCGCCAAGGCGTCCGAATAGCGCCCGCGGGCCACGGTGCCTCGGCGGCGGATCATGCTGCATCCGCGCCGGAAATCAATGCATTCGGTGCAGATCGCACCAAATACGGGGGGTCCTATGCGATCGTTTGCCCCCAGATCCGGGGCATAGGTTGTCGGCATCCTGACACTCTGCCGTCACCCTCGACTTGCGCGCTGATGCGCCCCTATATTTCACAAGGCGAGGGTTGTCCCACTGCAGCCCCCGGTCCCGTGTGGTGGGCGGCCCTCGCGACCTTTCCCTGGCAGCGGGGCGCTGCTGGGG
>DASYFZ010000216.1:0-3428 GCA_036000295.1 Solirubrobacteraceae bacterium | reverse complement strand
GCGCATCCTCTCCCCCGCCGATCTCGAACGCCAACGCGGTCTGCGGCGGATGAAGACGCTTGCAGTGTCTTTGCTCGTCCTCATGGCCGCGGTATTCGCCGTGGCGTTCGCTCTGCAGGCTGCATATCCATGGCTCGGGTATGTGCGGGCGGCCAGCGAGGGCGGGATGGTGGGGGCGCTGGCTGACTGGTTCGCGGTGACGGCGCTGTTCAAGTACCCGCTCGGGATCCGCATCCCGCACACCGCGATCATCCCGAACCGCAAAGACGAGATCGGCGCCAGCCTGGGCGAATTCGTGGAGACGAACTTTCTGTCGGACGAAGTCGTCGCCGGCAAGCTCGCGTCCATCGACGTGGCAGGCGCGGTCGGACACTGGGTCGCCCGCCCCGAAAACGCCCGACGCGTGGTCGCGGAGGCGTCGGCGGCCGCGCGCGGCATCGCCTCGCTGCTTGACGACGACGACATGCGCGACACGATCGAGGCTGTAGCCCGCCATCATTTGATCGAGCCCGAGTGGGCGCCCCCGCTTGGACGCCTCGGCGCGCGCATCCTCGAGTCGGGCGGACACCACGAGGCGGTCGACCTCGCGCTCGACCGCCTCGACGATTGGCTTCGAGCCAACCCGGATGCGTTCGGCGCGCTCGTCTCCGGTCGACTGCCCTCCTGGGTCCCGTCGTTCCTCAACAAAATGGTCGACGAGCGCGCGTACACCGAAGTGCGCCGGTTCCTCGCAGACGTGCGCGCGGATCCCGAGCACAAGCTCCGCAAAGCCATCGACGGCTACCTCGCCGAGCTGGCCGACCGCCTCCAGCACGACCCCGTGACGATCGCCAAACTCGAGGCGGCCAAGGGTCGCGCGTTCGACGACCCTCGCGTGCGCGAGCTCGCCGGAACAGTGTGGGAGGCGGCGCGCACAGCGCTGGTCGACGCACTCTCCGATCCGGGCAGCGAACTGCGGAGACGGGCCGAAGCCGCGCTGGCCGACGTCGGTGCCCGCCTCGCCGCTGACCCTGCGCTAGGAGCGAAAGTGAACGGCTGGCTCCGGGATGCGGCAAGCCACCTGGTCACGACGTACCGGCACGACATCGCGAGCGTGATCAGCGACACGGTGACCGGCTGGGATGCGCGCGAGACCACCGAAAAGATCGAACTCCAGGTGGGCAAAGACCTGCAATTCATCCGCATCAACGGCACGGTGGTCGGCGCCCTCGCCGGCCTCACGATCTTCGCGGTCGCGAGCGCCCTGCTGCCCGCGGTCTAAGGGCCGGCCTCGCGATCTTCGCGGTCGCGAATCGTGCGTTCCGGTCGTGCGAAAAGTGCGTTTCCGAGCCTGTCGACCGCGCTTCTTGCACCAATGGACAAGCCCGGCAGGCGCGGGTCAGGCGCGGCGGGAGCGCTTCAGGCGCCGCGGGCGACGCGGCGGCGTGCGATCGGCAGGGCGATCAGCCGCCAACCGAGGAGGAAGATGCCGAGCACGATGGTGGCGACGACGATGAAACTCGGTTCGATGCCTTGACCCGCTGACACGCGCAACAGCATCCCGACGGCCACCGTCATCAGCCAGATGGGGATGCCGGGCCAGAGGATGGCCAGCGGCCGCCGCCAGGCGAAGGTCACCAGCCAGCCGAGTACGAGACCGAAGAGGAACGGCCAGAGCGTGTCGAAGATGCCCGAGAGGCTGAAGGCTTCCGCGTGGCTGCGCCGCCCCACCAGGACGAACACGAGAAGAAGGATCACATCGATCGCGAACGCGATGAGCGGCGTCCTCCAGGTTTTCACGGTCCGATGCTACGCGTCGCCAGCCGAGCGTTGGCTGGCAGCGGGATGGCTACTGCCGCCGCCCGCTCCAGCACCGCAGCGACCGAGGCCAGTGTGCCCGACTCGACAGCCCACTGCTGCCAGTACAGCGGCACGTCGAGCGTTCCGCGCGTGTCGAGAACGACCAGGCGGCCGTCGGCGAGCAGCGGATCGGACTGAAGGTCGGGCAGCATCCCCCAGCCCAGGCCCAGTTCCGCAGCACGCACGAAGTCAGCCGAGGCCGGCACGTGGTGGCGGGGCGGATGCGCGCCCGGATCGTGTGCCGCGAGGTAGCGGTCCTGCAGCGCGTCCTTGCGATCGAAGACGAGCATCGGCGCCACGCCGAGCGCCGAGCGCGTAAACCCGTTCGGCAGCCACCGCGCGACGAAGCCCGGGGAGGCGCACGGACGGTACCGCATCGACCCGAGCCGTGTGACGACGCACCCCGGAAGCGGCTCGGGCTGGGATGTGATCGCGGCCATCACCGTGCCCTCGCGCAGCCGGTCGAGCGTGTGCGCCTGATCATCGAGCACGATGTCGAAGCTCACCTCGGGAAGGGAAGCCAGAGCCGGGAGCACCCAGGTCGCGAGCGAATCCGCGTTGACGACCAGAGGGATGACGGGCCGCGCCGTGGCTCCGTCGGACCCGAGCGCCCCGATGGCCTCCGCCTCGAGCAGAGCCACCTGCCGCGCCAGCCGGAGCAGGATGCTTCCCGCCGCGGTGGGCCAGATCGGCTTGGTGCGCAACACGAGCACCCGTCCGGCACGCTGTTCGAGGGCTTTCATGCGCTGGCTCACGGCTGAGGGCGTGATTCTCAGCGCCTCCGCGGCGCGCTCGAACGTGCCCTGGTCGATGACCGCGGCGAGGGTGCGAAGCTGATCGGCATCCAGATCCATCATGAATCATGCTAATGCTCGATCAGAAAATTGAGCTTCACTGTTGATGTGGAGTTCTTTAGAGTCGAGGACATGCCTGTCGCCGCCCTGCTCGCAACGCTGCTCACCGGTTTCGGCGCGGGCGCCTCCCTCATCGTCGCGATCGGCGCACAGAACGCCTACGTGCTGCGCCAGGGCCTCCGCCGCGAACACGTGCTCACGATCGTGCTGATCTGCATCGTCAGCGACGGCGTGCTCATCGCCGCCGGCGTCGCCGGCATCGGCGCCGTGATCAAAGCAGCTCCGCTCGCACTCGTCATCGTGCGCTGGGCAGGGTTCGCCTTTCTGCTCCTGTATGCGCTCTTCGCCGCCCAGCGCGCGCTGCGTCCCGAGCGAATGGACGCCTCCAACGGCGCGCCCCGCACAACCACGGCGTGGGCGGCGGCCGCCGCCTGCCTGGCGCTCACCTGGCTCAACCCGCACGTCTACTTGGACACGATCCTCCTGCTCGGCTCCCTCTCGGCCTCGCACGGCGACCCTGGACGCTGGATATTCGGCGCCGGCGCCACCCTCGCGAGCATCGTCTGGTTCGGGATGCTCGGCTACGGCGCGCGCTACCTCGCACCGGTGTTCGCGCGCCCGATCGCTTGGCGCATCCTCGACGCCGGCATCGCTGTGCTCATGGTGGTGCTCGCGATCCTGTTGGTGCTGTGAGCTCCGGCCCCCGTGCCGCTGTCCCTCCGAACATCACTGGCG
>DASYFZ010000212.1:0-5882 GCA_036000295.1 Solirubrobacteraceae bacterium | reverse complement strand
CCGATCCGCGCTCGTGTGCAAACGTCCCAACGCGAGCACCCGCGTCGCCGAGCGGGACGAACGCTCCCTCCCAGGGAGCAAACATCCCTCGTGCGACGGAGACGGTCTCGCGCGGGACGTTTGCACCGGCCGCGCGAACTGTTTGCGCCCGGCCACGCGAACTTACGGCGATGAGCCGCAATTCTCACGGTTCTCTTAGCGCTAGCTGATTCTGTTTGCAGCGATGAATGACGCTCGCAACCCCAGCCCGTCTCCCGACAGCCGGTCCGACGCACGGCTGCGACGCGACCAGGCGCTGCGCCGCGTCGGTCACATGCGCCGCTGGGTGATCGGCTCCAGCGCCGCGCTGACCGCCGGCTTCGCTGTGTTCGTCGCTGACGTCGCGCACGGCCGGTCGTCGACCAAGACTCCGCGCTCGAGCTCGGCCACGGCCCGGCCGGCCTCGCAATCAGAGCCGGCACTGCCGGCCGTCGCCAGCCCCGGCGACCTCGGGCTGCAGGGCCCGGCGCAGGCCCCGCAGCCCTCCACCAGTGCGCCTCAATCGAGCCCGCAGCCGCAGGCTTCCCCAGCTCCGTCGGATTCATCCGGCGGGGGCGGTGGACCGGCCGTATCCGGGGGCTCTTGAGCCGATCGACTGATGAGATGGCGGGTCGCGAGCAACATGCACGCTTTCAGGCGTTTGCAAGCACGGCGGTAGTCGGAGTCACCGACCTGCGGCGGATGGCGGCCGCCCGCGCGGCGGTCACCGAGGTCGTCGACGCAGTCGACCTGGCCTGCTCGCGCTTTCGGGACGATTCCGAGCTGTCGATGGTCAACGCCGCAGACGGCGAGACCGTCCGCATCAGCCCGTTGCTGTTCGAAACGGTTGCAGCGTCGTTGCGCGCAGCCCGGTTGACCGACGGCGACGTCGATCCCACCGTCGGCGAGGCGCTGATGGCGCTCGGATACGACCGCGACTACGCGCTGGTCGGCGCCGCCGAGCCGCGCCGGATCCAGATCGTCCCGGTCCCCGGCTGGCGCACGATCAAGCTCGATCCCGAGGAGGGCACGATCCGCTTGGCCCGCGGCGTGCGGCTTGACCTCGGCGCCGCGGCCAAGGCGCTGGCGGCAGATCACGCCGCTGAGGCGGCCAAGCGGGCCGCGGGCTGCGGCGTGCTCGTCTCCTTCGGCGGTGACATCGCGCTGTCGGGGCCGCCTCCGGACGGTGGCTGGCGCGTTCGCGTGACCGACGACCACCGCGCCGACGTCGACGCGCCCGGGCAGTGGATCACGCTCGAGTCCGGCGGACTGGCCACCTCGAGCACGACCGTGCGCAAATGGGCGACCGACGAGGGGTTCGCCCACCACCTGGTCGATCCCGCCACCGGCCGGCCCGCGCGTGGCTACTGGCGGACCGTGAGCGTTGCCGCAGGTTCGTGCCTGGACGCGAACATTGCCAGCACGGCTTCGATCATCCGCGCCGAGCGCGCCGTCGAGTGGCTTCAGTCGCTGCGGCTGCCCAGCCGCCTCGTGAGCGCCGACGGGGTCGCCTGTCACCTCGCCGGCTGGCCCGAGGAGGGCGACGACCTGGCATGAGCGCGCTCGTCCCCGCAGCCGCGGGCCCAAGCGCCTACTGGTATCTGACTCGCGGGACCGGCACGGTTGCGCTGCTGCTCCTGACCGGGAGTGTCGTGCTCGGCGTGCTGGGCTCGGTGCGCTTCGACGCCGGGCCGAGGTGGCCGCGGTTCACGATCGATGCGCTGCACCGCGATGTCTCGCTGCTGGTGATGGTGTTCCTCGTGCTGCACGTGCTGACGAGCGTGCTCGACAGCTTTGCGCCGATCTCGTTGCTGGACGCGGTGATCCCGTTCGCGGGCACGTACCGCCCGTTCTGGCTGGGCCTCGGCGCGGTGTCGTTCGACCTGCTGATCGCGCTTGTCGTCACGAGTCTGATGAGGCGGCGGCTGGGATACCGCTCGTGGCGCGCGATCCATTGGCTTGCGTATGCGAGCTGGCCGGTCGCGGTGTTCCATGGCCTGGGCACGGGCAGCGATTCGAAGTCGTGGTGGATGCTCGCGCTGACCGGCGCGTGCGTCGCCGCCGTCCTGCTGGCGGTGTTCGCGCGGGTCGCAACCACGGGACCGCAGGCACCCGAGTGGCTCAGGCCCTCGGCGATCGCAGCGTCGGCGGTGGTCGGGGCCGGGCTCGTGGTGTTCGCCATCGAAGGCCCGCTCCAGCATGGCTGGGCGAAGCGCTCGGGAACGCCGGCATCACTGCTGGCGCCGCATCCTGTCGCCTCGACGGTGAGGGTTTCGACGGCGCCTCGAGCCGCCGGCCATGCGCCGCGCCCGTTCTCGGCGACGATCTCGGGAACCATCTCGCAGACGGGCGTGTCCGGCGGCGCGGTCGTCGACCTGGCGCTCAATTTCACCGGCGGCGAGCGCGGGATTCTGCGCGTCCGCCTTGCCGGCGCGCCCGAGGGCGGTGGTCTGTCGATGACCGGCAGCCAGGTCGACCTGACGGCAGTCGGTCTTCGCTCCGCGATGGCGGGCCAGATCGTCTCGCTCAACGGCTCGCAGTTCGACGCCCGCGTCAAGGACAGCGCTGGCGCGCAGCTGCTGCTGCGCGCCAACCTGAACATCGACAGCCAGGGCGGCACGGTCACCGGATCGCTCGTGGCGAGGAGGGCGTGATCGTGCGCGAAGGACATCACGGGCTGCCGCGACTGCTCGCCGGGCTTGACCCGAGTCAGGCGGCGATGTCGCTGCGCGAGCACGAGCGCGCCCACGGGCCGCTGCCGGCCGCCGGGCGCGGACTGATCGACGAGGTCGGCGCAAGCGGCCTGCGTGGGCGAGGCGGCGCCGACTTCCCGACCGCGGTCAAGCTCGACGCGGTCGCGCGGCGGCGCCGGGCCAGCGCCGTCGTCGTCAACGCCTCTGAGACCGAGCCGGCGAGCGCCAAGGACAGGCTGCTGATCTCGCGCCTGCCGCACCTCGTGCTCGACGGCGCCGTGCTCGCCGCCGAGGTCTGTGGCGCGCGAGAGGTGATCGTCAAGCTCGGACCCGGCATGTCGCCTGCGCCGGTCGAGGCCGCGATCTCGGTGCGCTCGGGCGAGACGATCCCGATCGGGGTCTTCGCGGGCGCCGACGGTTACGTCACGGGCGAGGAGAGCGCGGTGATCAACGCCCTGAACGGCGGACCCGCGATCCCGCTGGCGATCCCGCCGCGCCCGTTCGAACGCGGCTTTCGGGGGCGCCCGACGCTGATCCAGAACCCCGAGACCCTCGCGCAGATCGCGCTGATCGCGCGGTTCGGAGCCGAGTGGTTCCGGGAGCTCGGGACCGATGCCGATCCGGGGTCGGCGCTGGTGACCATCTCCGGGGCGGTCGCCTCGCCCGGCGTCTACGAGCTCGCGTTCGGCACGCCGATGACAGATCTGCTCGCCGCGGCCGGCGGTCCCACGGAGGGCCTGCGGGCGCTGCTCGTGGGCGGCTACTTCGGCACCTGGGTCGAGGTCGAGCGCGCAGTGAATCTGCGCTTGGCGCGCGAGGATTTGCGCTCGGTCGGCTGCACGCTGGGCTCCGGTGTGCTGGTCGCTCTGGGCGAGTCATCGTGCGGGCTGCACGAAAGCGCGCGCGTGATCGACTACCTGGCGCGCGAGTCGGCGGGCCAGTGCGGTCCGTGCGTGTTCGGCCTGCGCGCGATCGCAGACGGGGTCATGGCGATGGCGGACGGCACCGCGTCGCGCGGCGAGCGCGAGCGCGTGCTGCGCTGGACGCGCGACGTCCGCGGCCGCGGGGCCTGCCACCACCCGGACGGCGCCGTGCGATTTGTGCAGAGCATGCTCGAGGTGTTCGAGGATGAGATCGAGGGGCACCTCGGCGCTCGTTGCCGGGCGTTGCCGGCCGGGCTGCCGATCGGCGAGGACGTGGCGTTCGCGGTCCCGGCCGGCTCCGGAGCGTCGCGTCCTTCTCGCGGGGGGTCGCTGTGGCAATGAGCCAGCGGATTCGCGTCAACCCGATTGCGTGCGACGCCCACGGGCTGTGCGTCGAGCTGCTGCCCGAACTGATCCGGCTCGACGACTGGGGCTATCCGATCATCGACGACTCGCGGGTGCCGCCGGAGCTGGTGGGGCTGGCGAAGATGGCGGCGGACGCGTGTCCGACGCTGGCGCTGGTGCTGGAGAAGGAGTGAGAGTGATGAGCAAGTGGGCATATGGCCCACTTTTTCATCAACCTCATCGCGAATCGTCGACCCGCGCCGGCGGACCCAGCTCCTCGGGTGCATCGACGCTCGGCTCGACGAGCTGCAGCTGCCACCAGCCGACGTCGTGCCAGGAGCCGAACTTCCAGGCCACGCGCTTGTAGACCCCGACCGGCAGGAAGCCCATCGACTCGTGCAGGCCGACGCTCGCCTCGTTGGGCAGCGTCACGCCGGCGCACGCGACGTAGACGCCCTGGAACACGAGCTGGTCGAACAGGGCGGTGTAGAGGGCGCTGCCGATCCCGCGGCGGAAGTGCGCGGGGGAGAGGTACACGGTCACGTCCGACGCCCAGCGGTAGGCGGCACGCTCGCGGTGCTGGCTCGCGTAGGCGTAGCCGGCGATCTCGCCGTCCTCCTCGGCGACGAGCCACGGATAGCGCTCGGTGATCCGGCTGATCCGGTCGCCCATCTGCTCGGGGCTCGGCGGCATCTCCTCGAGCGAGATCACCGTGTCGTTCACGTAGGGCGCGTAGATCGCCGCGCATGCAGCGGCGTCGCCGGCGGGGTCTGCGTGTCTGATGAGCATTGCTCGCCAATGTAATACTCGGGCAGATGCTGACCTTGACAGACGAGCAGAACGCCTTCGTTGAAGCGATCCGTGACTTCGCCCGGCGCGAGTGCGGGACGCGCGAGCAGCGCGAGGCGCTGACCGACCACGGCCGCGAGCCGCACAACCAAGAGCTCTACGAACGCATCGCCGACCTCGGCTGGGTGGGCGTCTCGATCCCCGAGGAGTACGGCGGCAGCGGCGGCGGCCACGTCGACATGTGCCTGCTGTGCGAGGAGTTCGCGCGCGGCCAGATCCCGATGGGCTTCTTCCCGATCACGATGATGGCCGCGCGGCCCGTGCAGCGGTTCGCGACCGACGAGCTCAAGCAGGAGATCCTGACCGGGATCGTGCGCGGGAACGTCGAGGCGATCGCGATGTCAGAGCCCGAGGCGGGCTCCGACGTCGGAAGCCTCACGTGCCGGGCGGAGCGCTCCAACGGCAGCTACGTGATCAACGGCCAGAAGACCTGGATCACCGGCGTGCACGTCTCCACGCACACGCTGCTGGTCTGCCGCACGAACCGCTCGGACGACAAGCACCACGGCCTGTCGATGATCTCGGTGCCGGCGGGCACCGACGGGATGGAGGTCCGCCCGATCGAGACGATGGGCGGCCGCGAGGTCAACGACATCTACTTCACCGATTGCCAGGTGCCCGCCGAGCGTCTGGTCGGCCGCGAGGACCACGCGTGGACGCAGCTGATGGCCGGCCTCAACAACGAGCGGCTGATCATCGCCGCGCAGTCGCTCGGGATGGCACAGCGCGCGTTCGACGACGTGCTGGCCTACGTCAAGGAGCGCAAGCAGTTCGGCCGGCCGATCGGGAGCTTTCAGACGATCAAGCACCGCCTCGCCGATCTTGCGACCGAGCTGGAGGTCACGCGGTTGCTCGTGTACTCGGTTGCGGCGCGCGCCGACGCCGCCCCCGAGGCGATGCTGCCGCGCGAGGCCTCGATGGCGAAGCTGAAGTCGACCGAGCTGGCCAAGCGGATGACGCTGGAGGGGATGCAGATGATGGGCGGCGCCGGCTACGCGGTCGAGTACGACATGGAGCGCCAGGTCCGCAACGCGCTGGTCACGACGATCTACGG
>DASYFZ010000196.1:0-11184 GCA_036000295.1 Solirubrobacteraceae bacterium | reverse complement strand
AGCTACAGCTCCAGAACCAGGAGCTGATGCGCACGCTCGAGGAGCTGAACGCTCGGAGAGAGGAGCTCGCGCGTCTCAACCGTGAGCTCGAGGAAACCAACCGTGGTGTCGTGGCGCTATACGCGGAGCTCGACGAGCGTGCCGAGGAGTTGCGGCGCAACAGCGAGGCCAAGTCGGGGTTTCTGTCGAGCGTGAGCCATGAGCTGCGAACCCCGCTGAGCTCGATGCTGGCTCTGTGCGACTTGCTACTCGATCGGGCCGACGGACCGCTGACCGAGGAGCAGGAGCGTCAGATCGTCTACATCCGTGTCGGCGCCGAGTCACTGCTCCCGCTCGTCAACGACCTCCTCGACCTGGCGCGAATCGAGGCTGGTAAGACGGTTGTGCACGCCGATACGTTCGCGATCGAGGATCTGTTCGCGTCGCTGCGCGGCATGTTCCGTCCGCTGCACCACGACGATCGTGTGTCGTTGGTGTTCGAGCCGGCCGGTGATCTTCCGACGATCCGCTCGGACCAGTCGAAGGTCGCGCAGGTGTTGCGCAACCTCATCTCCAACGCGTTGAAGTTCACCGTGGAGGGCGAAGTCCGCGTGTGCGCTCGCCTGGACGAGGAGCGTGGCGCCGTCGCGTTCGTCGTCGCCGATACCGGCATCGGGATCGCCCCCACCGACCGGGAGCGCATCTTCGAGGAGTTCGAGCAGGTCCAGGGGCCGCTGCAGGCAGGCCTTCGCGGGACCGGGTTGGGGCTGGCCGTCTCGCAGCGGCTCGCGGCCGTTCTTGGGGGCGCCATCAGCCTCGCCAGCGAGCCCGGGGGCGGGTCGACGTTCACGCTGGCGATCCCCGTGCAGTACAGCGCCGCGCCGTCATCGGTGCCCTTGCCGGCCGCTGCCGACGGCTCTTCGCCGGCCGGAGTGCAGGCAGGCGGCGGAAAGGCCGCGATCGTCATCGACGACGACGAGATGGCGCGTTACCTGGCCGTGCACGCACTGCTGTCGCTCGGCTTCAGGGTGACGGAGGCTGCAGACGGCCAAGCCGGCCTGCTCTCGGCCCGTGAGCAGCAGCCCGACCTGATCGTGCTCGACCTGCGGATGCCGGGGCTCGACGGGTTCGATGCGCTCGACGAGCTCAAGAAGGCGCCCGAAACTGCCGCGATTCCAGTCGTCGTACAGACCGGCATGACCCTGTCGACCGCCGAGCGCGACCGTCTGGCGCCCGCAGTGGCCGTCCTGGACAAGCGCGCCGACGGCTCGGAGCGGCTGACCGCAGTCGTCAAGCAGCTGCTGTCGGTCAGCTGAACGCCGCGGAGGTGGCGGTGGCAACCGCGTCGCGCAGGACGGCGAGCTCCTCGTCGGTGAGCGCCAGCCTCGGCGGACGGCACGGCCCGCCACCGAGCCCGAGCTCGTCGAGCGCTGCCTTGAAGTACTGCACGAGCTTCGGGGTCATGTCGAGTCGGCAAAGCGGCAGCAGCTCGGCGTAGACGCGCCGCGCCGCGACGAGGTCGCCCGCCGCGCACAGGTCCCAGAGCCGAACGCTCGCCGTGGGCAGCACGACGCCGACGCCGGTGATCCACCCGGCGGCGCCCGCGCAGAATCCCTCGAGCGCCCAGTCGTCGCCACCGACCATCACGTCGACGTCGGGACACAGGTTGACGAGCTCGGCGATCCGCCGAGCGTCCCCGGAAGACTCCTTGAGCGCGCCGACGGCGGGGAGCGCACGGGCGAGCTCGGCGAGCTGCGCCGGCTCGAGATCCGAGCCGCTGGCTGTGGGGTTGTTGTAGATCATCATCGGCAGGTCGGCAGCGCCCGCGATCGTGGTGAAGAACTCGATGAGCTCACGACGATCGGCGCGATACAGCAGCGGCGGCAACGTCATGACGCTCTCGGCGCCGACCTGCTTGGCATCGCGCGCGTACGCGGCCGCCTGGTCGGCCGTGGCAGCCGACACACCGGCGCAGACCGGCACCCTGCCGGCGCTCGCGGCGACCACCGTCTCGATGACCTCGCGACGCTCGTCGCGGCTGAGGCTGCCGCCCTCGCCGACGGTTCCGTTGGGCACGATGCCGTGGATCCCGCCGTCGATCAGCCGGTGAACCTGGGCGGCGACGGCATCGTGGTCGACCCCGAGGTTTGAGTCGAAGTGGGTGACGATGGCTGCATAGACGCCGTTCATTGCTCTCCTCCGGTTGTCATCCGCGGGCTGTCATTTTGGCGCGCGCGAAACGCGCGGGATCGAATGCCTCCAGTAGCGGATCCCGCGTGCCGTCCAGTAGCAGGCCGGCGACAAGCTCCCCCGTCGCCGGCGCCAGCGTGATCCCGAGCGTCGCGTGCCCGGTCGCGACGTGCAGGCCGGGCCGCCCCGGCACGACCCCGATCAGGGGCAGGCCATCGGGCGACATCGATCGCATCCCGGCCCAGTCCTGGGGGTCGGCTGGCATCCGCCAACCTGGCATCGCCCGCTGCGCACCCGCCGTGATCGCCGCGAGCCTTCGCGACGACAGTGCGAGGCCCTGCGCGCCGAGCTCCAGCGTCCCCGATACCCGTACGCCGCCGTCGTACGCACTGATCGCAACCTTCGGAGCCTCCAGGTAGACCGCGCGCTGCGGCCCGCTCGGGTCCGGTCTGTACGTGCGGCTGTAGCCTTTTGCGGCGACGATCGGAAGCCGCGCGCCCAGCGGCGCCATCAGCCTCGCGGTGTCCACGCCCGAGGCGAGGACGACGGCGCCTGCTGCAAGCGAGCCCTTGGACGTCTGCACAACCCACCGTCCGCGGTCTGGGGTCAGCGCGGTCACGGGCTCGCTCTCCCTGACCTGCACGCCGCGGGCCTCGAGCGCCCGCTGGAGCCCGGCGGTCAGCGACTCGGGCCGCACCCGGCTGTCGCCGTCGGCGATCAGTCCCCCGACGACGCCGTCGCCGAGCGCAGGCTCGACCGACACCGTCTCGGCCGCCGACAGGCGGCGCGGTGCATGGCCGCCCACCTGCGCGAGCTCATCGGCGACGCGCAACAGATGCTCGAACTCGTCCTGCTCGAATGCGGCATACAGCAGCGGCTCGTCGTGGAGCTCGAACTCGACACCGCGCTCCGCCAGGCGGTCGAACGCGGGGCCGGCAAGCGTCCCGGCGCCCTGCAGCGCGACGAGGCCCCGCTGGTACGCCGTCCGCGAGCAGCCACGCACGAAGCGCGCGATCCACCCCAGCATCGCCGGTGACAGCGAGGGCCGGATCCACAGAGGCCCCGAAGGATTGACCAGCCACCGCAGCGATTCGCCGATCACCCCGGGACCGGGCACCGGGATCGCCAGCGACGGCGTGATCCACCCCGCGTTTCCCGCCGAGGCGCCGCCACCGCAGCGGCCGCGCTCGACGACGATGGTCTCCGTCCCGCGGTTGGTTAGTGCCTCGGCGATCGCCAGACCGACCGCGCCACCGCCGACGACTACGACGGGCTCCGCGGCGCCGCCCGAGCTCACAGCACGAAGCCCGACGGAAACGGGTCGGTCGGGTCGAGCAGGTACTGGCCCATACCCGTGACCCACGCACGACCGCTGACCTCGGGGATCACGGCCGGCAGATCCCCGACTGTCGTCTCGTCGAGCAGCCGGCCCGTGAACCGGCTTCCGATCACCGACTCGTTGACGAACTCCTCACCAAGCGCAAGCTCGCCGCGGCGATGCAGCGCCGCCATCCGCGCCGACGTGCCGGTCCCGCACGGAGAGCGGTCGAGCCACCCCGGATGGATCGACGTCGCATTGCGCGCGTGCGCGCCGTTGTGACCGGGCTTGTGGAAGACGACGTGCTTGCAGCCGGTGATCGCCGGATCGAGTGGATGCGCGGGCCGCGCGGCCGCGTTGATTGCGTCGATCGTGTCCAGTCCGGCCTCGATCAGGCGCTGGGAGCTCTCCGGAACAGGGTCGAGACCGACCGAGTCCGCGGCGACGAGCGCGTAGAAGTTGCCACCGAAGGCCATGTCGTAGCGGACGTTCCCAAGCGACGGGACCTCAACCTCGGCGTCAAGCTCGACGACGAACGCCGGCACGTTGCGCAGCCGGACTCGTTCGGCATGGCCGTCTGTCACCGTCACGGTCGCCTCCACCAAGCCGGCCGGAGTGTCCAATCGGATCACGGTCTCGGGCTCTGTCACAGCGACCATGCCGGTCTCGACGAGCACCGTCGCGACGCCGATCGTGCCGTGGCCGCACATCGGAAGCAGGCCCGACACCTCGACGAACAGGACGCCCCAGTCGGCGTCGGGGCGGGTGGCGGGCTGAAGGAACGCTCCCGACATCGCCGAATGCCCCCGCGGCTCGCGCATCAGCATCAGGCGCAGGTCGTCGAGATGCTCCTCGAAGTACAGCCGGCGCTCCTGCATCGACGCCCCCGGCACGACCCCGATGCCCGCCGTGATCACGCGTGTCGGCATCCCCTCAGTGTGCGAGTCGACTGCCGCGAAGTAACGAGATGCCCTCACCGTCTGTCTACTACACCAGATCGCGGTCTGGTATGAACGTCTGATGACCGGCGCCGTCTTCACCGCCCAGGACCCCCGGACCGGCGCAATCCTGGGCAGCTACTCCGACGCCGACGACGACACGATCGCGACCGCGTGCCGGCAGGCCGCCGCCGCAGCCCCGGCGCTTCGCGACGAGCAGCTTCGCGCGCGGCTGCTGCGCGAGGCCGCCCGCGTGCTGCGCGCCGCCGGCCCTGAGCTGCACGAGCTGTGCGGTCGCGAGACAGGCTTGCCACGGGCACGGCTCGAGGGCGAGCTCGAGCGCACGTGCGTGCAGCTCGAGCTGCTGGCCGACGTGGTCGAAGAGGGCAGCTACGTCGAGGCGATGATCGACACCGCCGACCCCGACGCGCCGATCGCGCCGCGGCCCGACCTGCGTCGGGTGCTGATCCCGATCGGGCCGGTCGCCGTGTTCGGCGCCAGCAACTTCCCCTACGCGTTCAGCGTCGCGGGCGGCGACACGGCATCCGCGCTCGCGGCCGGATGCCCCGTGGTCGTCAAGGCGCATCCGTCGCATCCCGGAACGTCGGGACAGGTGGCGGCGATCGTGCTTGCCGCGGTCGAGGACGTCGGACTTCCGCCGGGCACGTTCTCGCTCGTGCACGGCGCTTCGAGCCACGTTGGCGAGGTGCTGGCGCGAGCCGAGGAGATCGAGGCGGTCGCGTTCACGGGCTCGCTCGCGGGTGGCAGGGCGCTGTTCGACGTGGCGGCGGCGCGCCCCCGCCCGATCCCGGTGTTCGCCGAGATGGGATCGGTCAATCCGACGCTGATCACCACCGGTGCGCTGCGCGCACGCGCCGACGCCGTCGCCGAGGGGCTCACTGCATCCGTCACCGGTGGCACCGGCCAGTTCTGCACCAAGCCGGGGGTGGTGCTGGTCCCGGCCGACGACACCGGATCGGCGTTCGTCGACGATGTCGTAAAGCGCCTGGACGCCGTCGAGCCTGCGCCGTTGCTGAACGCCCGCATCCACGAAGCGTTGCGAGAGGCGATCGCCGAGCTGGACGATGACGCGGACGTGCGGCGACTGAACGAGGGCGGCGACGCGGGCGCGAATCGCGGCGCGTTCCTGCACTCGCCCGTCGCCTATGCGGTCGACGGCGATCTTGCCGCGCAGCGCCCGGACCTGCTCCAGGAGCACTTCGGGCCGCTGGTCCTGTTCGTGCGCTACGCGGGCATCGAGGAGGCGACCGAGGTGCTCGACACGCTCGAGGGCCAGCTGACCGCGACCGTGCACGCCGAGAGCCACGAGTTCGATGATCTAGGCCCGATCATCTCGCGGCTGGAGCAGAAGGTGGGCCGCGTCGTCTTCGATGGTTTCCCGACCGGAGTTGCGGTAACCCACGCGATGCACCACGGCGGCCCGTACCCTGCCACGACCGCGCCGGCGCACACATCCGTCGGGACGACCGCGATCCGGCGCTTCCAGCGTCCGGTGACCTGGCAGAACGCACCGGCCGACGTGCTACCGGCGGCGTTGCGAGACGACAACCCGCTCGGCATCTGGCGAGTCGTCAACGGGCACCTGACCCGCGAGGGGCTGTAGGTCCTGCCAGGCCCGCCCCTGCCCGCCAGCCTCGTCGAGTTCCTGTCTGAGCCCAACCCGGCGGTGATTGCGACGATCGCGCGCAACGGCAGCCTGCACACCGCCGCCACCTGGTACGTGTGGGACGACGGCCGCCTGCTGGTGAACATGGACGAGAGCCGCACGCGGCTGGCGCACCTGCGCAACGACCCGCGCGTCTCGCTGACCGTGCTCGGCTCCGACGACTGGTCGCGCCATGTCTCGCTGACCGGGCGCGTGGCGTCGCTGGAGCCCGATCCGGAGCTCGAAGGCATCGACCGGCTCGCGCGGCAGTACACGGGTCAGCCGTTCCCGCTCCGGGACGGTCGGCGGGTCAGCGGCTGGATCGAGATCGACAGCTGGCACGCGTGGGCCGGCGCGGAGCCGTGGACCGGCTGACCGCCGGCCGGCGCTCAGCCCGCGGTCACGCCAAGCCGGGTCCGGACGCTCGCGACGATCGCACCGGCGTCGGGGATGAACGCATCCTCGAGCGTCGGGCTGTAGGGGATCGGCGTCTCGTCGGTCGCCTCGATCCACACGTCGTCGAGGTCGTGCAGGCCCTGTTCGGCGACGGCGCCGAGCAGGCCCGTCGCCCAGCCGCCGGTCCGCGGGCCCTCCTCGACCGCGAGCAGGCGATTGGTGCGGCTGACCGACTCGAGCACGGTCTCGAGGTCAAGCGGGCGCAGCGTACGCAGGTCGACGACCTCGGCAGACAAGCCGTCGGCCGCGAGCGTGTCGGCGGCGGCGAGCGCGTCGGACACGCCCTTGCCGACCGACACGATCGTGAGGTCGTCGCCGGCTCTCGCAATGCGAGCGCGACCCAGTTCGATCAGCTCTTGATCTGACTCGGGACCCTTCACGGAGTAGAGCCGCTTGTGCTCGAGGAAGATCACGGGGTTGTCGTCGCGAATCGACGCCTTCAGGAGTGCCTTTGCCTCGGCCGGCGACGAGGGGAACACGATCTTCAGACCGGGAACCCCCTGAAACCACGTGCCGTGCGTCTGGGAGTGGATCGCGCCGAAGCGGCCGCCGCCACCGACGGCGGATCGCACCACCAGTGGCACGCTGCCCTGCTCGTTTGAGATGTACCAGAACTTCGCGGCCTGATTGACGAGGCTGTCCATCGCCAGCGTCATGAAATCGCCGAACATCACCTCGATCACGGGACGCAGGCCCGTCACCGCGGCCCCATAGGCCGCACCGGCGAGCGCCAGCTCGGAGATCGGCGTGTCGAACACCCGCTCGGGCCCGAATCGAGCCAGCAGATCGGGGGTCGCCTTGAACACGCCGCCGGCCGCGGCGACGTCCTCGCCGAAGAACACCACGGCGGGGTCGCGCTCGAGCTCCTCAGCGAGCGCGTCGCGGATCGCGACCCGAAACTCGAGCTCGCTCACGGGCTGTACTGGGTCGCGCGTTCGGACGCCGGGTCCGGGTAGGGGGATTGCAGCGCGGCCTGGACGGCCTCGTCCACGCGCGTGCGCATCTGCGCCTCGAGCTCGGCGAGCTGTTCCTCGGTGGCGCCCTCGCTCAGCAACCTCGCGCGCGCGATCTTCAACGGATCGCGCTCGAGCCACCGATCGAGCTCCTGCTTGGGACGGTAGGTCGCCGGATCGCCCTTGGAGTGGCCGTAGTGGCGATACGTGCGGCACTCCAACAGCGTCGGTCCGTCGCCGGCACGCGCTCGCTCCACGGCCTTGGATGCGGCGGCGTGCACGGCCCAGACGTCGTTGCCGTCGACGGTCGCGGACGGGATTGCGTATGCGCGCGCACGTCCCGCGATGTCAGCGCCGGCCGTCACCGAGACCATCGGCGTGAATTCTCCGTAGAAGTTGTTCTCGCACACGAACACCGCCGGCAGCGAGAACACCATCGCCATGTTCAGGCACTCGTGGAAGTACGCCTGGTTGGTGGCGCCATCTCCGAACAGGGCTGCCGAGACCCGGCCCTGGCGCTTGGCCGACAGCGCCGCGCCGAGCGCAGCGGCGATCGATCCGCCGACGATCCCATAGCAGCCGACCAGCCCGTGCTGCAGGTCGATCACGTTCATCGAGCCGGCACGGCCCCCGCACACCCCGGTGGCACGGCCCAGCATCTCGGCCGCAAGCGGCTCGGGATCGGTCCCTTTGGCGAGGGCATGCCCGTGGCCCCGATAAGTCCCGGCAAGGTAGTCGTCGGGCGCCAGCGCGAGGCAGGTTCCGACCGCCACCGCCTCCTGCCCGGCACCGAGATGCGTGGTGCCGTGGATCTCCCCGGCGAGGAACAGACGGTGCATGGCGGTCTCGAACAGCCTGATCTCGAGCATCCGGCCGTACGCCCCGAGAAAGTCGGCCCCGGCTTCCTGCGCCCGTACTGTCTCGACGTTCGCCATGTCGTGTAGCATCGTACCGCAAACGTTTGCAGCGGCTGGGTTCACGCCCCGTAGGATCGCCATCGCCGATCAAATGGCTCTCGAAATCATCATGCCCCGCCTGTCTGACTCGATGGAGGAGGGCACGATCGTGCAGTGGCTCGTGCGGGCCGGGGACCACGTCGGCGAGGGTCAGCCGCTCGTCGAGGTCGAAACCGACAAGGCGAGCGTGGTCTACGAGGCGCAGACGGCGGGCCTGGTGTTGGAGCTGCGTGCCGCCGAGGGCGAAACCGTCCGGGTCGGCGCGCCGATCGCGTTCATCGGGGCGCCGGGTGAGCGTGTTGCGAGCGAGACGCGCGAGACCGTGGGGGTAGGGATCCCGTCAGGGGGCGTGGTCGCGGAGGGACGCAGCGAAAATCTGCACCGCGGCGACGGCGTCCCCCGGCCAAAAGCCTCGCCCCTGGCTCGGCGGATCGCCGCCGAGCGCGGGGTCGATCTTTCGGCGGTCACAGGCTCGGGACCCCAAGGACGGGTGACCCGCGCCGACGTGGACCGCGCCGCGGGTGCGGAGCAGTCCGGGATTGCCGCCGTCGCCCCGGCGCCGGCTGCCACCAATGGCGCCAAGGGAGCGTCGAGCGTCCATCCGCTGAGCCGCTCCCAGCAGACGATCGCGCGCCGCATGGCCGAGTCGCGCGCGACCGTTCCCGACATCGAGCTGCGCGCCGAGGTCCAGGCGCACAAGCTCGCCGACCTGCGCGAGCGCCTGCGCGAGGTCACCGATCCGGCCCCGTCGCTCAACGACTTCATCGTCAGGGCTGCGGCGCTTGCGCTGCGAGCGTTTCCGCGCGTCAACGCCGCTTACCGCGACGGCGCGGTGGAGACGTTCGAGCGCGTCAATGTGGGGGTCGCGGTCGCGGCCGAGGAGACGCTGCTCGTACCGACGGTCTTCGACGCCGACTCAAAGGCGGTCGCCGAGATCGCCCAGGTGGCGCGCACCTTGGCCGCCCGCGCTCGCGACGGCTCGATCACGCCGGCCGAGCTGTCGGGCGCGACGTTCACGGTCTCGAACCTGGGGATGTTCGGGATCGACAGCTTCTCGGCGGTGATCAACCCGCCGCAGTCGGCGATCCTCGCCGTGGGCGCGATGCGGCCACGCGCCGTGGTCGACCAGGAGTCGGGCGAGATCGTCGCGCGTCCGACCTTCCAGCTCACACTTGCCTGCGACCACCGAGTCCTCTACGGAGCCGACGGCGCGCGCTTCCTGACCTACGTGCGCGAGCTGCTCGAGCGTCCGCTGTCGCTGCTGGTGTAGGCGCGCGCGCCTCCGTTGGCGGCGCCGTCGGGCGACCCAAGGCCGTCGTCGACGTCGACGTGCTCGGGCTCGAGCTCCAGCCCCGAGCCCTTCGCGGTGAGCTCGAGCAGGGCCGCGAAGTCGACGTCGTTGCCGCTAATCGAGGCCATGCTCTGCACGATCTGCTCGGTTGCGGCTGCCAGCGGCATCGGCACCGACAGCTCGCGCGCCGCGTCGAGGCCGAGGTGGAAGTCCTTCAGCAGGAGCTCGGGCGTGAAGGTCGGCTTGAAGTCGAGGTTGACGTAGGCGGGGCTCTTGTACCGGGTAAACGTCGACCCCATCACGCTGTCGTTCAGGAACTCCAGGAAATCCGCTCGCGACACCCCGCCCTTCTCCGCCAGGACCGTGACCTCGGCCATGCATTGCGCGACCACGCCGAGCATCAGGTTGTGGCAGATCTTCACCAGCCGCGCCAGCTCCCCCTCGCCGACGTAGGTGACGCTACGCGCCAGCATCTCCAGCAGCGGCCGCGCCGTCACCCACGCGTCGTGCGGGCCGGAGGTGACAATCGTCAGCCGGCCGCTCGCCGCAACCTTTGGGTTGCCGCTGACCGGCGCCGCAAGCATCGCGGTCCCGCGGCGCTCCACGGACGCACGAATACCCGCCGCCACCGTCGGGGAGATCGTCGTGGAGTCGATGATCAGGCCAGGAAGGGCGTCGTCGCGCGAGAGCAGCCCGGCGGGTCCGCTGATGACATCCTCTACGTCCGCAGAACCGGCGACCATCGTGAACACGACATCCCGGTCGGCCAGATCCGCCGGCGACTCGACGATCGTGGCCCCGAGCGCGGCTAGCGGCTCGGCCTTCGAACGGGTCCGGTTGTAGACGGCGACATCCTGGCCGGCTTCGAGCAGGCGCGACGCCAGAGCCAGACCCATGCGACCGACGCCGATCCAGCCCACCCCGACGCGTTCGTCGGCGCTCATATGGTCAGCTCCTTTGCAATCGTTTGCAGGAATGTAGCCGACGCCTTTCGGAGGGTCAAGCCGTCCAGGTTGCCGCGCCGGAGCTGACCGGCGCGATCTGGACCACGTCGTGGCGAGTTCTGGCGGACATTTCGTCACACGCCGCGCGGCGAGCGCGACGCGTGTAACGAACCGCCCGCCCAGCGGACAAAAACTCGAACGCGCGGAGCCGGCGATGCCGCGTGTAACGAACCTCCCGCCAAGGACGGCCACGTCCAGCGCGCGGCGCGCCTTGCCACCGGCCACCCCGGTGCGTATCCTCGGTGCAATCGTTTGCAACCACCCCGACGGCGCGTGTCTGTGCGCCGCCGACGAACCGGCGAAGGGCGGGACGATGGGATTGCATAGCTACGGCGTGATGGGCGTCGACTGGGAGGAGCGCGTTCGTCACGATCGCTTGCGCGAGGAGCGCCTGGCGCGGATCAAGGCGCTGCTCGCGGAGTCGGAGCTGGGC
>DASYFZ010000192.1:0-6636 GCA_036000295.1 Solirubrobacteraceae bacterium | reverse complement strand
CGCCTACGCGGCCGAACGCCGGCTGCGCCCGCATCATCCCGGCCCGCTTGACTACGACGACAGCCTGGTCCCGGGACAGATCGTGGCGAGCATCATGCATCTGCCGCACGTAACGGCGCGCGAGGAGAACGAGCTCGGCCTTGCACTGCGATGGGGCTACGGCTCGGCCTTTGGCCTGTGGCATGGCGTGCTGCGGCGCAAGGTCGCCGAGCCGTGGGCGAGCTTGGCGTTCGGCGCGACCTTGATGACCGCGACGCTGACGTTGTTTCCCGTGCTGGGACGCACGCCGCCGCCGTCGAAGTGGCCCCCGAGCGTGATGGCAACCGCGTGGTTCACGCACGCGGCATACGTTTTAGCGCTCGCCGCCGTCGATGACTCGTTGTAGTGCCCGCACCCGTCGACGATGAGGGGTGGGCTCCATTGTCCGGCTCGGACTTGAATGCGATGCTCGGATCCATGCGATGCACGCGTAGCGCGAGGTTGTGGGGCGTCCCGGCCACGATCGCGGTCGTCGCGGTCCTATCGGCGTGCGGCGGCAGCAGCAAGCCCAGCTACTGCAACCAGACCGCGAGCCTCAAGCAGTCGGTTCAGGACCTCGGCAGCGTAAACATCGTGCAGGGAGGGACCAGCGCCCTGACCTCGGCGCTCTCGAAGGTGCAAAGCGATGCCAATGCCGTGGTCAGCTCCGCCAAGAGCGACTTCCCCGATCAGACCTCCGCGATCACCAGCTCGATCGACGCGCTCAAGAAGAGCGCCCAGTCCCTGGCCTCGTCGCCCACCCAACCTGCGGTGATCGCGCAGGTCCCGGGGCAGATCAGCGCGGTCGTCAAGTCGATTCAGGACTTCTCGAGCGCTACCAAATCGAAGTGCAGCTGATCACGACGCGATCAGTGTGACCACGCCCTGAACGACGAGCAGCGCTCCGATCGTGGTGACGGCGATGAACGCAGCGGTGTGCCCGTGCCTCCCGAACCATCCCTTCGCCCGCTCCAGCGCGGCCGGGGTCCATTTCGGAGCGATCGTGAAGCTCAGCAGCGGCACCTCGATCAGCGCGAGCATGATCACGTTGACCATGACCACCAGCAGCACGTCCTCGGCCTTGCCGTAGTTCAGCTTGTGGATCCCGTCCAGGGCCGCCAGGTATGAGGCGCCCGGAAGCGTCAGCAGCGCACCGACGACGAACGTGACCCTCGGATTGCCCTTGCCCAGCGCCTCCTGCCAGCGCGGCGTCTTCTTCGGTTCGTCCCGCGATCGTTTTTGCGCCCGGCGTTCCCTGTAGCGCCGATCGCGGCCCGTCCCCAGCACGAATCCGATCGCCAGCAGCAGCCCCCCGATCGCCAGGTCGACCCCCGGGTTGACGCTGCTCTGCGTCGTGCTGACGGCGCCCGACTCGCCCAGCGACAGTACGACCACGCAGCCGATCGTGATGCTCGTCATGTATGCCCCGAGCAGGTAGCCGAGCATCAGCTTCTTGGGGCTGGGGAGCAGCAGCATGACCGTGGTCGCAGCGACCAGCGTCGGGTTGACCATCGCGGTCAGGGAGAACAGGATGACTCGACTCATGACCGGGATTGCTCGATCCGGCGACCGATCAGGATGCTGATCACGGTCACAAGGTAGATCTGGCAGACGAGCATCTCCAAGACCGCTAGCGCGCGGCCGGCGCTATGGGCCGCGGTGAAATCGCCGAACCCTGTCGTGGTCAGCACCGTGAAGCTGTAGTAGACGCGATCGCTGGCGGTCGTGTGTGCGGCCTGGGAAAAGAACTGATTGTTCTGCACGTCGGACACGAAACCAATCGCCGAAGCGAAGGCCAGTCCCAACAGCAGATAGATGGCAAGGCCGCCCGCCACGGCCTGGACCGTCGCGCCGCGTTCCCGAACGAGCCGTAGCAGTCCGCCGGCGAGCGTTGCCGGGACCGCAAGCGTCGTCACCGCGCCGACCGCGAACGTGATCGACACCGGAAGCGCCCCGAATGCCGTGAGCACCGTGACGACTGCGATGATCGAGCCACCGATGAGGATGCGCCGCCGGCGCACGACGGTGCGCTCGCGTGAGGTGCCGATCGACACCACCAGCGCCGCTCCCACAAGCGCGAATGCGATCGCGCGCGTGACGTCGCTGTCGGGAACGACGATCACGAACACCACGACGCAGATGACCAACAGCAGCACCGCGCCATAGCGGTACTGCGCGACGCCCGTGTCGGCTTCCGTCATGCCGGTGCGCCGGAGCCGTGCGAGGCGGGGATGCGAGGACGCGCTCATTGGTGCGCAGGCGCCGGGTCGGCGGCGCGACGCGACAGAAGCAGCGTCACGACATATGCGACGACCACACCGACGATGACGAGCGGCTCGGCCCCAGCGCCCGAATGCGCCGTGAGCACGGAGGCCGTCACTACCGCGGTCAATGGCAGCCTGAGCACGGCGGCGACACCAGCCCCCATACCGACGGCGACCGCGGGCGTAATCGGAAAGCCGGGCAGGTGCGAGGCCATGATCCCCGCGGCCGCCCCGATGAACAGGATCGGAAACGTCGGGCCGCCGCGGAAGCTCCCCAGCGACAGGGAGTAGGCGATCCCCTTCAGCCCGACCACCAGCGCCAGCGCTCCGACCGAATACGTGCCCGCAGCGGAGATCAGGCCCGGGAGCTGGTCCTGTCCGGAGAACAGGATCTCGTCGGTGCCCTTGCCGGTGATCTGCGAGAACAGGATCGCCAGCCCGGCGATCGCCAAGCCAACGACGGGGAGCAGCACGAACGGCTTTGGCGACACCACGCTATAGGTCCTCTTACCGCCGCGCATGATGACGTGCGCTCCGGCGGCGATCGCGATCGCGAGTGCGATCGACCACGCGAAGTTGCCGATCTGGGGATGTCCGAACGCGGGCAACGGAAGTGCGCTCAGCGCATAGGCGCTGGTGCTCAGCCCGGTGAACGAGCCCATGCCCAGCGACACCAACGAGCCGATGCCGGCCGCAAGCAGTCCGGGCACGAGCAGGAGCGGAAGCCTGGCCCCGCCGATCCCGGATGCCTCGATCAGGATCACCGCGGCGATCAGCGGCGAGCTGAACACGAACGCCACCGCCGCGAAGCTGCCGGCCGCAGCCACCAGCGTGACGACCTGCGGCTGGGCCTCCTTGCGTGCCCGGCGGATGAAGAACGCCCCGAGCCCGGAGCCCAGCGCGATCAGCGGCGCCTCGGGGCCGAGCACCAGGCCCAGCCCGATCGTGGCGAACGCCGCCAGCAGGACGCTGGACAGGTCGGGGATGGTCGGAGGCGGGCCTCCAGTCGCCAGTCCGTTGGCGGGGATGTGGCCACCCCGTCCGGGGAGCTTTTCGATCGCAACCGCTGTGATGAAGGCCGCGATCGGCAGGATCGGAAGTGGCCACCAGCGCGGCTCGCTCGAATACCCGAAGGCGTGCGGAAGATGGACGAACACCTCCTGCTGGATCTGGTGGATCAGCTCCAGGAAACACCAGGACGCAAGCGAGACGACCACGCCGACGATCGCCACGAGCACGAGCAGCACGACGAACGGCCTGCTGCTCATCATCGCGCTCGCCTGCTCTGCCGTGGGCGCTCCCGGGGCGGGCTCGGCGGGCGTGGAGGTACTCGACACGCGAGCAAGCTAGGGGGCGGCCGAGGGCCGGTCATCACCCCGTTCGGATGACCCGCCGGCCGGCGCTAGCGCCTAGTCTCGGCCGGCGGCGCACGAATCGCAATGGACATCGCTTACCGCCACGTCGTGTTGATCGGGATGATGGGCTCGGGGAAGACGACGTGCGGCCGTTTGCTCGCCAAGCGCCTGGGCTGGGGCTTCTGGGACTGCGACGAGGCGCTGCTGGAAGCGACCGGCTCGACGGCCGGCGAAGTGCAGCGCACTCGCGGCCAGGCGGTCCTGCACGCGATCGAACACCGCCTGCTTCGCAAGGCGCTGATGACCGGGACGGACACGGTGTTCGCCGCGGCCGGCAGCGTGGTGCTCAAGCCCAGTGTGCTGCAAGGCGAACTGACCGTCTGGCTGCGCGTCAGCGTCGTCCAGGAACAACAGAACATCGCGCACAGCGGTCAACATCACCGGCCGCTGCCCGAGGACCCGATCGCCGTGCTGCAGCAGATGAGCGCCGCGCGGCTCCCCGCCTACGAGCGCCTCGCGGACATCACCGTCGATGTGGCACCGGACGCAAAGGTCACCTGCGACCGGGTGATGCAGGCACTGCAGGCGAGAGCAAGGTAGCGGCATCGTGGACCCCCGGCTCCTGCGTCACGCGAACGCCGCCCGCGCGTTCATCGGCGCCAGCGTCGTGCTCGGCGTGATCAACGGGTTGCTGGTGATCGCACAGGCCTGGCTGATCGCGGTCATCGTCTCGGGGGCCTTCGACGGCCGGGGCGTTTCTCAGCTACGCGGTGCACTTGTCGCACTGCTGGCCGTCGTGGCCGGGCGGGCCGCGGTCGCCTGGGGCGCCGAGGTCGTGTCGGGGCGCTCGGCGCCGCGGGTCAAGAGCCAGCTGCGGTCGGCGTTGCTGTCGCGGCTGCTGCTCGATCCTGGTGCTGCGTCGGGCCCCGGTACCGGCGCGGTCGCCACGCTCGCGGGGCGCGGCATCGACGCTCTGGACGCCTACTACTCGCTGTATCTCCCGCAGCTTCTACTGGCCGTGATCGTCCCGCTGGCCGTGATCCTGGCGCTGCTCGCCGCCGACTGGATCTCCGGCGTCATCGTCGCCGTCACGTTGCCGTTGATCCCGGTGTTCATGGGGCTGGTGGGCGCGACCACGCGCGACCGCACCGAAGCGCAGGCACGCATCCTGGAGCGGCTCGCCGGCCACTTCCTCGACGTCACATCGGGGCTGCCCACGCTCAAGGTCTTCGGCGCCGCCAAGCGCCAGACGGAGGTCATCGCCGAAGTCGCCGACCGCCACCGGCTGGCGACGCTCGCGACCTTGCGCGTCACATTCCTGTCCTCACTGACGCTCGAGCTGCTGTCGACGATCTCGGTGGCGATCGTCGCGGTCGCCGTCGGGCTGCGGTTGCTCGCGGGCGACCTCGACTTCCGGACCGCGTTGTTCGTGCTCGTGATCGCGCCCGAGGCGTATCTGCCACTAAGGAACCTGGCGGCCAACTATCACGCCAGCGCCGATGGCGTGAGCGCGGCGCAGCGGGTCTTCGCGCTGCTCGAAGCTCCGACAGCGCCCCGCGGACAGCGCGTCGACATCCCCGATCCGTCGACAGCCGAGCTTGCGGTGCAGGAGCTCACGGTGTCCTACTCCGACCGGGCGCGACCGGCGCTCGACGGCGTGTCGCTGACGGTGACGCCTGGAGAGATCGTGGCGCTGACGGGAGCCAGCGGCTGCGGGAAGTCGACGCTGCTGAGCGTGATCCTTGGATTCACGCGGCCCGCTGCCGGATCGGTCCGCATCGGAGACGCCGATCTCGCGCTGCTGGATCCCGACGCCTGGCGTGCGCGTGTCGCATGGCTGCCGCAGCGACCGCAGCTGTTTGCCGGGTCGATCGCGGACAACATCCGGCTGGCGCGACCCGGCGCCGGCGATGACGCGGTGACGAGAGCAGCCACAGACGCCGGCCTCGCGGAGATGGTGCGGCTGCGGCGCGGCGGCCTGGCGGCCGCGGTCGGCGACGGCGGCTCGCCTCTGTCCGCGGGCGAGCGTCAGCGTGTCGCGCTCGCGCGGCTGTTCCTGCGCGACGCTCCCTTGCTGCTGCTCGACGAACCGACCGCCAACCTCGACGGCGCGACAGAAGACGAGGTGCTCGACGCGGTGGCGCGGCTGATGCAGGGGCGCACGGCAATCGTCGTCGCCCATCGCCCCGCCCTGGTCGCGCTCGCCGACACCGTCATCGACCTGACATCGATCGCGGTGCCCGCGTGATGCGCTCGCTGTGGTTCTCGCGGCCCGCGGCACGACGGCTGCTTGAGTCCTGCGTGCTCGGGGCGTGCGCGCTGGGAGCGGGGATCGGATTGCTTGCGACAGCGGCATGGCTGATCTCCCGCGCCGCCCAGCACCCGCACGAATCCGCGCTGGCGCTGGGCATCGTCGCTGTGCAGTTCTTCGGGCTGTCGAAGGGACTGGCGCGCTACGGACAGCGCCTGGTCGGGCACGACGCGGCCCTGCGCGCGCTCGCCGATCTACGGGTGCGCATCTACGGGGCGCTGGAGCCGCTGGCGCCGAGTGGCCTGCCCGCTTTTCGCAGCGGCGACCTGATGGCGCGGTTCGTCGACGACGTCGACTCGGTCCAGGATCTGCTCGTGCGAGTGATCTCGCCCTTTGCCATCGCGATCATCGTGGGCGTGGGCACGGTCGCGCTCGAGTGGGTGCTGCTGCCGGCGGCCGGGGCGATCGTCGCGGCCGCCCTGCTGCTGGCGGCGACCATCGTGCCGTGGCTGACGCAACGGCTCGCCGGCCGGGCGGAGGCCGCTCAAGCCGACGTACGGGGAGCGCTCAGCTCGTCGGTCGTCGAGCTCGTGCGCGGTGCCCCCGAGCTGGCCGCTTTCGGAGCCGCGGACCGCAAGCTCGGCGAGGCGCTGGAGATCGACGCGCGGCTTGCGCGCATCGCCCGGCGCAGAGCTATGACGGCTGGGATCGGTCAGGGTCTGGCGACCCTGCTGCCGGCGCTGGCGAC